>CADBTO010000170.1 GCA_902797565.1 uncultured Lachnospiraceae bacterium | reverse complement strand
CGGATGTGACCAATTTCTGCAACCTTCTATATAAGAAGACCCGGCTGGAGGACACGTTTGGCGTCAATATGCTGGCCGTGGCAGACGGAAAACCGGAGACGCTGGGGCTGGTGCCGCTGATCCGCCATCATGTGGATTTCCAGTATGAAATCCATGAACGTAAATACAGGACCCTTCTCCAGAAAGAAGAGGAGAAGCGGGAAGTGCAGGAAGGCCTGATTGCCGCATGTGACTGCATCGACCTGATTATCGAAATCCTGCGGGGATCCAAAGACCAGAAAATGGCAAGGGCCTGCCTGACGGACGGGATAACCACCGGGATCCGTTTCCGGACAAAAAAATCCGAAAAGGACGCCGCAAAGCTGCGGTTTACAGAGCGGCAGGCGACCGCAATCCTGGAAATGCGCCTCTACCGGCTGATCGGGCTGGAAATTGATGCGCTCATGAAGGAGCACGAAAAGACGCTGGAAAATATTGCCCATTACCAGGATCTTTTATCGAACCGGAATTCCATGACGAAAAGCATTATCGCGGAACTTCGTGCAATCAAACGAGAATATTCCAGGGAGCGCCGGACCGTGCTGGACAACGTGGCAGAGGCGGTCGTTGTGGAAAAGCCTCTTGAGGAAACAGACGTGGCGGTGCTGCTGGACCGCTTTGGCTATGCGCGCGCCGTGGAACGGCTGGTTTATGAAAGGAACCAGGAGGCGGCAGATTCTGAGAACCGGAAGGTCATTCTCTGCAAGAACACGGACCGCCTGTGTATTTTCACAGACAAAGGGCAGGTGCATTATCTCAAGGTTCTGGATATCCCTTCCGGCAAGTTCCGGGACAAGGGGGCGCCGATTGACAATCTGAGCAAATTTGACAGCAAGACAGAAACAGCGCTCTTCATCGAAGCACTGGAAAACCTGAAAGGGAAATGCCTGCTGTTTGCCCTGCAATGCGGCTATGTGAAAAAAGTGGAAGGCAGCGAATATGACCTGTCCAGGCGGTCGGCACAGGCGACGAAGCTGCAGAGTGCTTCGGATCTGGTGTTATGTGTAGGAGTTTTTGAAGACAGTGATACAGTAGTCTTCCAGTCCGAAGGGAATTATTTCCTGCGGATCGCTGCGCAGGAAGTGCCGCTGATGCACAAAGGGGCACTTGGAAACCGTGGGATGAAGCTGTCTGAAGGGGAATGTTTGAAGGCATCCTACATCCTGCACGAGGGAGAGACACAGAAGGTGAAGGTATCTGAAAAAGAAGTGGAACTTTCAAAAATCCCGGTCAAAAAACGGGACAGCAAGGGGACGAAGCGATGAAGCAGAGGGAGTGGATCCAGTGGATCCGGGAATTACTGGTGCGGCGGCGTGGGAGCAAGGCAGGCGTTTCAGCGTGGCAGGCGGCTTTTTTCGTCGCCTTTATTGCGACGCTTGCGCTGATGCTGAATTATTTTGTCATGCAGCTTCCAGTTTTACAGAAGTTCTATGCAGAAAGCGGCGGAGGGGAGCCATTTACCTGGGCGCCCCTTTTTTTGCGTTTTTTGCTGATTGCAGTGGTAATGCCGTTTGTGGAAGAACTGGTGTTCCGGGGTGTCCTCTGCAATCTTCTGGAGCAGCGGTTCGGGGCACTGGCAGCGGTACTGCTTTCCTCACTCATTTTCGGGCTGGCACATGGGGAGCCGATGTCCCAGGCCTATGCCTGTGTGCTGGGGGCATGCCTGGCGGCTGGCTATCTGCGCTTTGGAAGCGTGGGTTTGTGCTGGGCGGCGCATGCCATGGCGAACGGGCTGGTGTTTGCCTGGCTGCATCAGTGGTTCTGATTGCAAGGCATGCAGGCCGCATCCGGCATCCCTCCAGACTGTCCAATGAGAAAAAACGAAAAATGGAGAAAACGGGAGTATTTTGGAGAAAATTCCGCAAAAATCGTCTATAATCCGTGATAATCCCGAATAATTGGAGTTGCATTATTCCATGGTGGTGATTATGATAGGGTTCGTTGGTTAGCACTCCACTTGAATGAGTGCTAACAAGTGAAACAGAGAATGTTGTACAAAACCATTTTGGTACATAATCATATGAAGGAGGTTCGATCAATATGAAAAAGCTTATTCCACTTTCTGACCGGGTCGTTGTCAAACAGCTGGAGGCTGAGGAAAAAACCAAGTCCGGCATCATCCTTGCGAGCAGCGCACAGGAGAAGCCGCAGGAGGCTGAGGTCGTCGCGGTAGGGCCTGGCGGCGTGGTAGACGGAAAAGAGATCAAGATGCAGGTCAAGGAAGGCCAGCGTGTCATCTATTCCAAGTATGCCGGGACGAACGTGAAGCTTGATGACGAGGAATACATCATTGTCAAGCAGGATGATATCCTTGCAATTGTGGAGGACTGACCCTTCGCACAGGATACAAGGATACAGTACGGTATCCGGTTGATTTGAAACCCCATAGCCTGCGAGGGTGACACGATGAACGAGGTCTTCCGGGCAGGGCGTGCGGGGATGAGGGATGCTGAAAATATTGCAGACAGGGCGGCTGGTTCTTTGCATGGCGCATGGATCGCCGGAGCAGCGGGACCGCCCGATGAGAAAGGAAGATAGAGATCATGGCAAAAGAGATTAAATATGGCGCGGAAGCGCGTGCGGCACTGGAAAGCGGTGTAGACCAGCTGGCAAATACTGTCCGGGTGACACTTGGGCCGAAAGGGCGCAACGTGGTGCTTGACAAGTCCTATGGCGCTCCGCTGATCACAAACGACGGCGTGACGATCGCAAAAGAGATCGAGCTGAAAGACGCATTTGAAAATATGGGCGCACAGCTTGTAAAGGAAGTGGCGACCAAGACCAATGATGTGGCAGGGGATGGTACAACAACGGCAACTGTCCTGGCACAGGCAATGATCAAGGAAGGCATGAAGAACCTGGCAGCAGGGGCGAACCCGGTGGAACTGCGCAAGGGTATGAAGAAGGCGACAGACAAAGCCGTTGAATCCATCGTGGCAATGAGCCGTGCGGTTAACGGGAAAGACCAGATCGCGAAAGTTGCATCGATCTCCGCAGGCAGCGAGGAAGTCGGCGAGATGGTGGCAGACGCAATGGAGAAGGTGACGAACGACGGCGTCATTACCATTGAAGAGTCCAAGACCATGCAGACAGAGCTGGATCTTGTGGAAGGGATGCAGTTCGACCGCGGATATATTTCCGCTTATATGGCAACAGATATGGACAAGATGGAAGCGGTTCTGGATGATCCGTATATCCTGATCACAGACAAGAAGATCTCCAATGTCCAGGAAATCCTGCCGCTGCTTGAGCAGATCGTACAGGGCGGCAGCCGTCTGCTGATCATCGCGGAAGATGTGGAGGGCGAGGCGCTTACAACCCTGATCCTAAACAAGCTGCGCGGTACGTTCAATGTGGTTGCTGTCAAAGCTCCGGGCTATGGTGACCGCAGGAAGGAGATGCTGCAGGATATCGCAATCCTGACAGGCGGTACGGTGATCTCGGATGAGGTCGGCCTGGATCTGAAAGAGGCACAGATTTCTGACCTGGGCCGTGCGAAGAGCGTGAAGGTCCAGAAAGAGAACACGATTATCGTGGATGGCGAAGGCAGCAAGGAAGCCATTGAACAGCGTGTTTCCCAGATCAAGAAGCAGATTGAGGAGACAACGTCTGACTTTGACCGTGAGAAGCTTCAGGAGCGTCTGGCGAAGCTGTCCGGCGGCGTTGCAGTGATCCGTGTTGGTGCTGCGACCGAGACCGAGATGAAAGAGAGCAAGCTGCGTATGGAAGACGCTCTGAATGCAACCCGCGCGGCAGTGGAAGAGGGCATCATCGCAGGCGGCGGTTCCGCATATATCCATGCGGCAAAGGATGTGGCGAAACTGGCAGAGGGCCTTGTCGGGGATGAAAAGACCGGTGCGAGCGTTGTGCTCAAAGCGCTGGAAGCTCCGCTGTTCCACATCGTACAGAATGCTGGCCTGGAAGGCGCCGTCGTGATCAACAAAGTCAAGGAGTCCGAGGTTGGCCATGGCTTTGATGCGTACAAAGAAGAGTATGTGGATATGGTTGAGAGCGGCATCCTGGATCCTGTAAAGGTGACAAGGAGCGCACTGCTTAACGCGACATCTGTTGCGTCCACATTGCTGACCACGGAATCTGTCGTGGCAGATATCAAAGAAGAGGCGCCTGCAATGCCGGCTGGCGCAGGGATGGGCGGCATGGGCGGCATGATGTAATGCGCACCTTCCGATCCGCAATGAAAGAATATTAAAAAACATTAAAAGCCGCCGGGCGAGAGCATCAAAGTTCCTGCCCGGAGGTTTTTTTTATGTGAAAAAATCCCGCCCGGACTTGTGTTACAGAAGAAATATGCTATAATCAGAGAGAAGAATTTTAGAAACATCGCATCATTGGGAGGAAAATAATATGGCGGCAGCAGGGGTACAGGAAAAGGTATCTGATTTCCACAGGCTCTCAGATCGCGTGCTGGCGGGAAATCCGGCAGATGATTTTGCACGGATGGAGAAGGCAAAACGGAATCAGGCATATCTGGAGATGCTGGATCGTTCCTTTGCGCAGGCAAAGGCCGGGAAACTTCAGTATCATGATTTGATCGAGGTAGACGAATGAAGAAAGCATGGACAGATGAAGGCTGGGAGCAATACGTATACTGGCAGACCCAGGATCGAAAGACGCTGAAGAAGATCAACAAGCTTTTGGAAGATATTGAACGGAATGGGACAAAGGGGCTGGGCAAAGCAGAAAAGCTGAAAAAACACGATGGGTACAGCCACAGGATTGATCAGGAAAATCGTCTGGTGTTCCAACTCAGGGATGGAGAATTGATTATCTATGCCTGCCGGGGGCATTATGAAGCGTAGGGAATTGCTGGCTGTGCCCTGCCTCCTGCTCCTGCTTCTGGCGCTTGCGGCGTTCCCGGAAGTGCAGGCAGATGCCGCTGCCTGGCAGGATGTTGATTATTCCCGCGTGGGTGCAGGGCTTGCCAGCGAACTTTACGACAACAACAACGGGCTTCCTGCGGCAGATGCGAATGCAATCGCGCAGACATCGGATGGCTATATCTGGATTGGGAGTTATAGTGGATTAGTACGATATAACGGGAATGAATTCTACCGAATCGACCCCTCCTATGGGATTTCAAATGTCGTGTCCCTGTTTGTGGATTCCAAAGACCGGCTGTGGATCGGGACGAATGACCATACGTTTGCGTTTTATGAAAACGGCGAATTTACGACCTATGATCAGGTTGAGGGATTGAAAGCAACGTCTATCCGTGACATCATCGAGGATGACAAGGGGAATATCATTATTGCGATGACACAGGGGCTTGCCTATGTGGACCAGAAGAATGCGGCACATGTCATAGACGAGCCGCAGGTGAACGAGCAGTATATTGAAAGCCTGGAGGCGGGACCGGATGGGGTGATCTATGGCGTGACGAATTCCGGCGCATGTTTTACGATCGAAGATCTGCGGGTTACGTCTTTTTTTTCGTTTGAAGAATCCATGGACGAGAGCATCAGCTGTATTACAAAGGACACGCGCCAGGGGGGCGGGGTTGTCCTGGGGACTTATGGCTCCGTGCTGTATCTGGGGGATCCGGCTGAGGGAATCCGGAAAATGGAACGTGTTGACGTGTCTCCGCTTTCCGCAATCAACTGTATCCGGGAAGCGAAAGGCAGATTATGGATTTGTGCGGATGACGGGATCGGCTACCTGGAAGAAGGCAAGGGCTTCGTGCAGGTGCAGAACCTTCCGATGAACAATTCCGTTGACTCCATGATGGAGGATTATGAAGGAAACCTCTGGTTTGCATCATCGCGCCAGGGCCTGATGAAGCTGGTGGAAAACCAGTTCCGCGACCTGAATGTCTGTGCGGGGCTTCCTGCCACCGTGGTCAATTCCACCTGCCTTGTGGGGAAAGATCTGTATATCGGGGCGGATGACGGGCTCTATCTTGTCCGTATTGAAGGTGAGAACAAGTACAGGAAGAAGGAGAATGGGCTGACGAAGATGCTTTCCGGTATCCGGGTGCGCTGTATCAAGCAGGATTCCAGAGGGAATCTCTGGATGGCAACGTATTCGGATTACGGGCTGGTACGATACAGCCCGGACGGGAAGATCCGGACATTCAGCGAGGACGATGGCATTGGAGCGAACCGGGTACGCACGATGCTGGAACTTTCCGATGGCAGCATTGCCGTTTCGTCCAATGGCGGTGTGGACATCATCAAAGGGAATCGGGTGACGGAGCATTATAATGCTTCCAGCGGAATTTCCAATACCGTCATTCTGTCCATCCAGGAAGATACGGAGGGAAGGCTCTATCTGGGCAGTGATGGAAACGGCATTTATATTGTGGAGCGCGGGAAACAGAATATCAAGCGGATTGGCGTGGAAGACGGGCTGACGTCCGGCGTCGTGATGCAGATCAAGAAGGATCCTGTGGAAGGATTCTGGATTGTGACGGGCAGTTCGATTGCGTATTATGATGGAAAACATGTAAAGACGGTGTCCACGTTCCCCTATTCCAACAATCTGGATATATATTTTGACCAGCTCCAGCAGCTTTGGGTCATTGCCGGGAACGGAATCTATGTTGTGGACCGGGAGGCAATGCTTGCAGGCTGTGAGGGGGAGAAGATCGATTATACGCTTTATGACACGAAGTGCGGCCTGCCGTCCCTTGGAACTGCGAATGCGCGGAGTTTCCTGGATGAATCCGGCATCCTGTACCTGTCCGGTAATACGGGTGTCTATACGGTAAATATCAACCATCCGGTGGATGATGCGGGCGGCATCCGGATTTCTGTCCCGATGGTGGAGGCAGACGGGATGCAGCTGGTGCCGGATGAGCGCGGGACAGTGGAGATTCCTGCCGGCTGCAAGCGGCTTGTGATCAATCCGCTGGCGGCGACCTATTCGCTCAAGAATCCGAAGATGTCCTATATGCTGACGGGTTTTGATGATGAAGAAAATTTCGTGAACCGCCGGGAGCTGGAACCTGTGACCTATACGAACCTGGATGGAGGGAAGTATGTCTTCCATCTTTCTATGATCAGTTCAAAGACCGGTGTGGAGGCGGACTCTTCGGAACTTGTGATCATCAAGGAACGGGCGTTTTACGAGTATATCTGGTTCTATGTCTTCCTGGTGATCGTCATGGCACTGGTGGTTGCAGGCTGTGTCCGGCTGTACCTGCGGCGCAGGCTCGCTGTGCTGGAAGCAAAGGAGCATGAAAAAAGCGAATTCATTGACCAGATTATTACGGCGTTTGCGAAAATCATTGATATGAAGGACCGCTATACGAACGGGCACAGCTTCCGCGTGGCGAAGTATACAAAATGGATGGCACAGCGGCTGGCTCCGCAGCTGCACTATACGAAAGAAGATATCGGAAAAATCTATAACACCGCCCTGCTTCATGATATTGGCAAAATCAGCATTCCGGATGCGATTCTGAAAAAGCCGGCGGGACTGACCGAGGAAGAGTACGCCATCATGAAATCGCATTCGCAGAACGGTTATGAGATCCTGAAGGAGATCAGGGTTTCGCCGGATCTGGCACTCGGTGCGGGCTACCATCATGAACGGCTGGATGGGAAAGGCTATCCGAAAGGGCTCAAAGGGGATGAGATCCCGATGGTGGCACAGATCATTGCGGTGGCAGACACGTTTGACGCAATGTACTCTACGCGGCCATACCGGAAGAAAATGCAGCTGTCTGTTGCGATGGAAGAGATCCAGCGCATTGCCGGGACGCAGCTGAATCCGGATGTCGTGAAAGTCTTCGTGCAGCTGTGCGAGGAAGGGAAATTTGACAGCGAATAAATAGAATCTGGTATTTTTTCACGAATCAGGATAGAAATAGAGATAGAAAAATGTTAGACTGGCACAAGCAGATTTTGGAAAGAATTTTGCCTTAGCAGTTACTTGGGCATGGGAATACGAACAGGGGGGATGTATCGAATGGAACAGGAACAGGGAGCAAGAAGGGAAGGACGCCGGAAAGGGCGGCTGGCGGAGCGCAGGCAGGAGCATCAGGTTCCGCTGCTTTCGTCCATCCGTTTCCGGATCGATTATACCGTAGGGATTGCCGTATTTGTGGCGGTGGTTTCCATCCTGCTGGTGGTGACGATCCCGGTGCGGAAAGAGCTGAAAGCTGTGAACAGCTCATATCTGTATATGACGACCACACTGTACGGACAGAAACTGGAAACGGTGGTCAACATCACGGAAAACAACATTGATATCCGGAAGGTTCCGGCCCGGCTGGAGTCTTTTTTGCAGGACGCGAAGATGGAAGGCTGTGAGAGCAGCTGCTGTTACCTGGTACGGGAGGATGGGATCGTGCTTTACCATCCGGATCACGACAAGATCGGGCGGCAGACAGAAAATGAGATCATCCAGCAGGTGGCAGCCCAGGTGAAGGGCGGAACCGTGCCGGAACCGGATATTGTGGCGTTCAAGGATGGCGGGAAGTCTGAACTACTGTCCTATTACGCAAGTGACAAAGGTTTCGTTCTGGCCATTTCGGTAGAAGAAGGGGATTTTTTCCATACGCTGAATATGATGACGCAGATCGCGATTGTGACCGGGGTAGTCGTGTTTCTTATCATGCAGGCATTCGGGCTGCTGCAGGCGCTGCGTATCACCCGGCCGATCGATCAGGTTACGCAGATCGTGGACCAGATCGGTGATCTCGATTTCACGGGGGATGCCCGGATTCAGGAACTGCAGGAGCGCAAGGATGAGACAGGCATGATTGCCCGTTCTGTGGAGCATATGCGGCGAAGGCTGGTTTCGATTGTCGAGCGGATCCAGGAGCAGAGCCAGGCGCTGTATGGAACGGCGATCGAACTGCACAAAAATGCGCAGGATACCAGTGAAGATGCCAGCCATATCGAAGATGCAGTGGGTGAAATTGCAACCGGCGCGGTCAGCCAGGCAGGAGAGACCCAGCGGGCGAATGAAGATGTCAGTATTATTGGACGAATGATCCAGGATACTGGGACACAAGTGTCCGACCTTTCTGATACGGCAAACCAGATGCGCCAGGCAAGCGAAGAAGCATTCGGCATACTGGCAGAGCTGGCCAGCATCAACCAGAAGACCGCATCATCGATCGAACGGATCTACCAGCAGACCAATGAGACAAATGCGTCTGCCGTGAAGATCAAGGAAGCGGCCGGGCTGATTGCTTCGATCGCCAGTGAGACGAACCTGCTTTCCCTGAACGCCAGCATTGAGGCAGCTCGTGCCGGAGAAGCAGGCAGGGGCTTTGCAGTGGTCGCGTCTGAAATCCAGAAACTGGCAGAAGAGTCCAGTTCTTCTGCGAAGAGCATTGATACGATCATCCAGGAGCTGGTGGCAAATTCGACTGAAGCTGTACAGATCATGGATGAAGTACGGGAAGTCATGAGCCGGCAGAATGAGATGGTCGGACAGACGGAAGAAGCGTTCCGCAGCGTCCGCAAGGGCATAGACGGTTCCCTGGGCAACGCGAACCATATCAGGGAAGGTGCACAGCAGCTCGATACCGCGCGCGTGAACATTGTCAGTACGGTGGAGAACCTTTCCGCGATTGCGGAACAGAATGCTGCCAGCTCCCAGGAGACATCCGATACGATGGGGAACATCATCCGTGCCTTGCAGGTGGTGGCAGACAACAGCGTGAAGCTGAATGAGGTTGCAAAAGTACTGGATGACAGTATCAACGAGATCCGGATCGAAGGCCATGGGGAGGTACGCAGATGAAGAAAGGGAAACGATTCCTGATGGTGCTGGGAGCCATGCTTCTTGCAGCGGCATCCCTTGCATCCTGCGGGAAAAAAGCAGCAGACGAGGCTTCAGAAAAGGAGGCGGTCTGTTCGGATGGCGGGAAGGTCCTGAACATCCGCTGCTGGAATACAGAGTTTGAGGAACGTATGACGGATTATTATCCCGGATACAAGGACAACGGAGACGGGACGGGCAGCATCGGGGATGTGAAGGTGGTCTGGGACATCCGGACGGCTGATGATTATGTGTACCAGAACGGGCTGGACGAACAGCTGCTTTTGAATATGACCGTACCTGCGGACGAGAAGGTTGACCTTTTCCTGCTGGAGGCGGATTATATCCTTAAATATGTGGATTCGGACTATACCCTGGATATCGTAAACGATCTGGGGATCAGCGAGCAGGAGCTTTCGGACCAGTACAACTATACCAAGGAAATCGCGACATCTCGGGATGGCAAGCTCAAGTGCAGCAGCTGGCAGGCAACGCCGGGGCTGTTTGCTTACCGCCGTTCGTATGCGAAGGATATTCTGGGGACGGATGATCCGGAGAAGGTGCAGGAGGCGCTTTCAAGCTGGGACAAGTTTGACGATGTGGCAGCAAAGGCTGCGAAGAAGGGTTACAAGATGCTTTCGGGGCCGGTGGATTGTTTCAAGGTCTTTGCAAACAACATCCAGACGACCTGGGTGGATGATGCCTCCTCGAAATCCCCCCATATCCAGATTGATGACAAGCTTTTTGAATGGGCGGAAAAATGTAAGAAATACCATGAAAACGGCTGGATCAACCACAATGCCCAGTGGAGTGAAGGATGGTCTTATGACCAGAGCGTGGAAGGGAAGGTCTTTGGTTTCTTCTATTCCACCTGGGGCATCAATTTCACGCTGGTCGGGAACGCCGGAGAAGCAGGCTTCGGGGACTGGGCGGTCTGCGAAGGGCCTGCCGCCTGGTATTGGGGCGGAACATGGATCGCAGGAGCGCGGGGCACGGACAATGCCGGGCTGGTGGCGGACATCATCCGGAAGTTCACCTGTGATAAAGAAAATATGCTGAAGATGACGCAGGAAACCCAGGATTATACAAACACGATTTCCGGTATGGAAAGCCTGGCGAAATCAGATTTCCATTCTGATTTCCTGGGCGGCCAGAACCATATCGCGCTTTTCTCCGAGGCGGCAAAGAAGATTGATATGTCCAAGTGCGGTCCCTATGACCAGGGGCTGGGGGATTCCTTCCGCGCGGCATTTGACAGCTATATTCTGGGGGAAGCAGAAAAATCGAGCTGCTTGAAGGCATTTTATGATAGTGCGGTCGTAAAATACCCGGAACTGACGTATAGTGAGCGTTTACTGGATGAGTAGTGTTCTAGCACACAGGCCATCTATTCATCTCATACACTCGATTAGCAGAGCCATTTTTACATATTTTTCATCGTTCCAGATTGAATCCGGACAGGATATATGGTATATTCATAGCTGTTTGTTTTTGTCGGCAGGTGCTGATGCAAGGGAGGAGACCAGTGAAGGCGCTCGAAGAAAAAATCAGAAACGAAGGCATTGTGTATCCGGGGAAGGTACTCAAAGTGGGCAGCTTTTTGAACCATCAGATTGATGTCCCCTTTATGCGGCAGGTAGCGGAGGAGTTTTTCAGGCTTTTTCGCGAAGAAACGGTCACGAAGATCCTGACGGTGGAGACCAGCGG
>CADBTO010000169.1 GCA_902797565.1 uncultured Lachnospiraceae bacterium | reverse complement strand
CCGTCCATGGAAAAATTGCTTTTCCACATCGCAGGCCAGAGATAATTCCCGCGCAGCCGGATGAGCAGTTCGAAAACTTCTGCGTAGCAGTCCGCGTTGCTTCCGCCGAAGCGCTTCTGTGCCCAGTTTCCGAAGGCCGGCCATTCGTCGTTGATGAAGATGCCGCGGTATCGGACGGATGGCTCTTTGGAAACACCGAAGAAGGAATCCGGGCAGGATACCTGCGAAAGCCTGGCAGGCATGGCGTCCGACCAGTTGACCAGGGGTGATACGCCGCATAATTCAGACAGGGCAAGCAGGCCATACATGGTGCCCCGTTTGTCCGAACCCTGGATGGTGATGATGGCCTTCCCATCCTGCAGGACAGGGTCGATCCGGTAAACCTCCCATCTGGGATTGCCCGCATCGTCCAGCAGCCCGTTCCGGGAGATTTGCCCTTCTTCTTCCAGGCGCTGCAGCGTTCTGTTTTTGCCCATCGTTCCGGCAAGGACCAGGACGCCGTTTTCCAGATCTGTTCCGGGATTTTGGCCGGGTGCGCCAAAGACGCGTTGAAGGTCCTTCCGAACCCAGTCCGCGACAATGCGGACGCCTTCGTATTCATAGGTTTCATCGCATTCGATGCGTGTATTTTGGCTGATGATCATTGTTCGCATACTGTTTCCCTCGTATCTGTATCAGGCTGCCGGTTTTCTTGTATGACCAGTATAAACGAAAAATTTACGAAAAACAAGTACGAAAATTTACGAAATAATGATTGAAAAAAATTTCGAAAAAATGCGAAAAAAGCCTTGACAAGTGGATTTTATTTTGGTAGTATATGCTTGCTTCGAAACATTACGAAAATATTGAGTAGAACAATTTAGTTATGGGACAGAACTTGACAGTTCCTTGTGTTTTGATAGGAGGCGGATTATGAAAAAGAAAATCATGGCGATGCTGCTTTCGGTGGCGATGGTGGGTACACTCGTGGCATGTGGGGGGAATGCAGGCGGATCCGGTGGTTCCGGGGAATCAGCGGGAAGCGGGGAGGCTGCTGGCGGAAGCGAGGAAGCGATCACCTGTGACCTGACAGTCTGGACACCGCAGGAAGACCAGGACGAGAGCAAGGGGAACTGGATCAAGACGGAATGCGAGGAATTTTCCGCAGAGCATCCGGAGTGGACGATCAACTTCCGTTATGAAGTATGCGGCGAAGGGGATGCGTACAACACGATCAAGAACGACCCGGAAAAAGCGGCAGACGTATATCTTTTTGCGGCAGACCAGATCCCCAGCCTTGTTTCGATCAACGCGATCTCCGAGCTGGGCGGCGAGACGCTTGACCAGATCCGGGCAAACAACCCGGAGGCAATGGTAAACGCCGTGACTTATGAGGATGCGGTGTATGGCGTGCCGTTTACATCGAACAACTGGTTTATGTATTACAATAAAAAAATCTTTTCGGAGGATGATGTAAAGAGCCTGGACGGGATGCTGGAGAAGGCAAAGGTGGCAGTTCCGCTTTCGAACAGCTGGTATGCGAACTGCTTTTATCTGGCAAATGGCTGCACGATGTTCGGGGAAGACGGGACGGATGAATCTGCGGGGATCGACTTCGGTGGAACCAGGGGCACGGATGTGACGGATTATCTGGTGGATCTCGTGGCAAACAAGAATTTCGTGAATGATGCGGATGGAGCGGGTATGGCAGGGCTGACAGACGGCTCTGTGGGAGCGATCTTCTCCGGAAACTGGGATTATGAAAACGCGGCGGAGGCAGTCGGCGGGAAAGAAAACTTGGGCATCGCGGTTCCGCCGCAGGTCAGGATCCATGATGTGGACCAGCAGCTGACACCGCTTGCAAGCGCAAAAGCGATCGGCGTCAATCCGACCTGTGAATATCCGCAGGTGGCGGTACGTCTGGCAGCTTATCTGGGCGGGGAGAAAGGGCAGCAGGCGCATTATGATATGCGCGGGATCATCCCGTCCATTACCAGCATCGACGTTTCTTCCGATGCGATGGCAAAGGTGCAGCAGGATACGCAGAACCTCTCGCACATCCAGCCGCTGAACAACAGTTTTGGAAATTTCTGGACTTCGGTAGAGAATATGGGCAAGGAACTGGTGGCAGGGAATGTGACCCATGATAATGCAGAAGCCAAGACAACAGATATGAATCAGGCAATCAATTCAAACGCGGTCGAATAAAACAGGAGAAGCGGTATGAAAAAGCGTTCTGATGGAACAGGAAAACAATCAGGGAACGAAACCGGTGCACAGCAAAGGATGCCGGGGGCAGGGATTTCCCTGCAATCAGCACTGCGTTATGGGGACGCTTCCACGCGGCTGTCTGCCCTTGTGATGGGGGCAGGCTGCATCGCGCACCGCCAGGTCGGGAAGGGGATCCTGATCCTGCTTCTGGAAGCGGCATATGTGGTGTTTATGATCCGCGCGGGGGTTTCGAACCTGCTGGCATTTCCCGGACTTGGGGATGCCGTACAGGAAAAGGTCTGGAACGAAGCGAAGCAGGTGTATGAGTACACAGCGGGGGATAATTCCCTGCTGATCCTGCTTTCCGGGATTGTCACGCTGTTTGTAACGGCGGCGTTCCTGCTGCTTTGGGTATTGCAGCTGAAACACAGTTATGCACTTCAGGAAGCAGTCAACAGCGGCAGCCATATCAAGAACCTGCGGGAGGATCTGGCAGATCTTCTGGACGGGAAGCTGTATATTACGCTGATGTCCGTGCCGATCCTGGGCATTCTGGTCTTCAACATTGTCCCACTGGTCTTTATGATCAGTATGGCATTCACCAATTATTCAAAAGAAGGAGACCACCTGATCCTCTTTGACTGGGTGGGCCTGCGAAACTTCGGGAAGATCCTGGATTTTGGCGGGAATATTGGACGCCAGTTCTGGTCTGTGCTGGCTTGGACCATCGTATGGGCGGGTTTTGCGACTGCGCTGAATTATATCTTTGGGATGATCCTTGCACTCGTGATCAACCGCAAAGAGACACGGGCAAAATCATTCTGGCGTTTCTGCTTCGTGCTTTCCGTGGCAGTGCCGCAGTTCGTTTCGCTTTTGATCATGCGGACGATGCTGCAGCCGCAGGGCGCGATCAATGTGATCCTGAAGAGCATGGGGCTGATTGACGCGCCGCTTCCGTTTTTCCAGAATGAAGTCTGGGCGCGGGTGACGGTCATCGTCATCAACCTCTGGGTCGGCATTCCATACACACTGCTCCAGGTGACCGGGATTCTGCAGAATATTCCGGGTGAGCTGTATGAAGCGGCACGGATGGATGGCGCGAGCGCGCCGGTCATCTTCTGGCGGATTACGCTGCCGTATATGCTGTTTGTGACAATGCCGTACCTGATTACGCAGTTTACAGGAAATGTCAACAACTTCAACGTGATCTACCTGCTTTCGAAGGGAGATCCAACATCGGTCGGGGATACGGCAGGCCGTACAGACCTTCTGGTGACCTGGCTCTACAAACTGACCGTGGACCAGCAGTATTTCAATTATGGAGCGGTGATCGGCATCCTGACCTTTATTGTGCTTGCGGTCGTCGCGCTGGTTACTTATCGAAACTCTGCGTCGTATAAAAATGAGGAGGCGTTCATGTGATGAAAGGACAGAAAACGATCACGCTGCGGACGGTAACGAATATCCTGATCCATGTGCTTCTGGCAGTACTCGCATTTATCTGGGTGCTGCCGGTGATCTGGATCGTCCTGACATCCTTCCGCGCGGAAAAGGGTTCTTATGTATCAACGTTTTTCCCGAAGAGTTATACCCTGGATAATTATATCAGACTGTTCACAGAACGCAACGTATTGAATTTTCCGAGGATGTTTGGGAATACGCTGATTATCGCGGTTTTCACCTGCATCATTTCAACGTTCATCGTGCTCGCGGTTTCCTACAGCCTCTCGCGCCTGCGCTTTAAGCTGCGCAAGCCCTATATGAATATGGCGATGATCCTGGGGCTGTTCCCCGGCTTCATGTCCATTGTGGCAGTGTACTACATCCTGCGTGCGTTAGGACTGTCCGAAGGCAGTATGATCCGCGTCGCGCTGGTGCTGGTGTATTCCGCAACGACGGGGCTGGGCTTTACGATTGCGAAAGGGTTTTTTGATACCATTCCGAAATCCATCGACGAGGCGGCGATCATTGACGGGGCGACCCAGTGGCAGATTTTCACGAAAGTCACGATGCCGCTTTCGAAGCCGATTATCGTCTATACGATCCTGACGTCCTTTACGGCGCCCTGGGTGGATTTCATTTTCGCGAAGGTCATCTGCCGGACAAATTCAGATTATTATACCGTTGCGATTGGACTCTGGAATATGCTGGAAAAGGAATATATCCATGACTGGTATACCTGTTTCGCAGCAGGCGCGGTCTGTGTGTCGATACCGATCGCGGTCATCTTCCTGTTCCTGCAGCGTTATTATGTGGATGGTATGGCAGGCGCAGTGAAAGGTTGACAGATTCCGAGGGAGGAAACAAAAACCATGAGAGGAAGCGGGGTGCTTCTGCCTGTATTTTCCCTTCCGGGGAAATACGGGATCGGAAGCTTTTCAGAAGAGGCATATCAGTTTGTGGATTTTCTGGTACGCGCCGGACAGAGCTATTGGCAGATCCTGCCGATGAGCCCGACGGGATATGGGGATTCTCCCTATGCGGCGTTCTCCACGTTTGCCGGCAATCCATATTATATCAGCCTGGAACAGCTCGTGGAGCAGGGCCTTTTACAGGAAGCCGAAGCGGCTTCCTTTGATTTTGGAAACAATGAAGCCGCAGTGGATTACGGGAAGATCTATCGGAACCGGTTTGCGCTGCTGCGGCTGGCGTATGCGCGCTTTCCGAAAGAAGATCCGGAGTTTGCGCGGTTTCTCGAAGAAAACCGGGAGTGGCTGACGGATTATGCCAGGTTTATGGCGGCAAAAGACCTGCATGGCGGAACGCCGTTTTTTGAATGGGAAGCGGAGCTGCGGGACCGGGATCCGGCCGCGCTGGCACAGCTGGACGCGGAGCAGGCGGAGGAAATCCGCTTCTATGGATTCCTGCAGTATCTGTTTGAGAAGCAGTGGCTGGCGCTGAAAGCATACGCAAACAAGAAGGGAATCCGGATCATCGGGGATATCCCGATCTATGTTGCGGCGGACAGTGCGGATGTGTGGAGTGCGCCGGAGTTGTTTGTGCTGGGAGAAGACAGGCAGCCGGCGCTGATGGCAGGCTGTCCGCCGGATGTGTTTTCCGAGACCGGACAGATCTGGGGAAATCCGGTGTATGACTGGGATGCGCATCGGAAGACGGGTTATGCATGGTGGATCCGCAGGATGAAGCGGTGCATGGAATGGTACGATATCATCCGGATTGACCATTTCCGGGGCTTTGATGAATTTTTCGCAATTCCTGCGGGAAGCAGGACGGCGGCGGCAGGGGAATGGAAGAAAGGTGCAGGGGAAGCGCTCTTTGACGCGCTTCGGCAGGAACTTGGGGAAGTGCCGGTGATTGCGGAGGATCTGGGCTTTGTCACGGATTCCGTACGCAGGCTGCTCCGGCATACCGGCTATCCCGGGATGAAGATCCTGGAATGGGCGTTTTTCGTGGACGGCGGGGAAGCACAGGAAAAATCGTTTCTGCCCTGCCATTTTGAAAAAAACTGCGTGGTTTATCCGGGAACGCACGATAATGAAACGCTGCTCGGCTGGCTGCACAGCGCGGGGGAAGCGTCCCGGCATGCGATCGAACAGTATATCGGGCTGCCGGAGGGGACTTCGGAACGAAAACTGGCGGAAGGCGTGATCCGTCTCGCGAATGCTTCGGTGGCAGATCTTTGCATCATCCAGATGCAGGATTACCTGTATCTGGGAAATGAGGCGCGGACAAACGACCCCGGTGAAAAAGAAGGGAACTGGGTTTGGCGGATGCGCCGCAGCGCCCTGGATCCGAAGCTATCCGACTGGATGCTGCAGATGGCGCGCGTATACGAGCGGGTGCAGTGTGCATAAGTGTGCATAAGGCACAGCACCGAACAGATAAAAGGAGGACGTGCGGTGGAATATGAAGCAGTTTATCATCGGACTTCAGAGCAGATGAGTT
>CADBTO010000168.1 GCA_902797565.1 uncultured Lachnospiraceae bacterium | reverse complement strand
CTGGTGCATATATTCTTCGAATGCTTCTGGACTCTCGTCCGCCATTTCTTCGGCTTTGCGGGCCAGGAGCCGTGCGACGGATTCGTCCTGGGTATGCAAATCCGGAACCATGGCCCGGAGGAATGTAAATGATTCCAGGCTGAGTTCAGAGGTGACAATGATATGGATCTGCAATAGCTTGTCCTTTACATTATAAATGCCCTGGTCCGGATTTTCAACCGTTATGCCGATTTTTTTGAAATAATTCAGCAGTCCGGCAGGTTTTGTGGGTGATAAGAGGTTGACCGTCAGGTCAGAAAAACGGTAGCCGCCGTGTGTCTTCCAGTTTTTATCCACGTATTGGCAGGCATAGCCGATGGTCTTGATGAGCGTGCGGTGGTTGTGGTACGAACCGAAGCCTTTGATCTCAAAGACATTGAGTTTCCTGAAGCATTTGGCCAGGGAGAGTGTGGTGTTTTCAGGGAGCTCGCTCCGCAGGATAACAAGGTCGATGCGTTGGCCCTGCTCAAACAGCTGGTATTCTTCTTGGAATATAAGGAAATCCCTGTATTCATGGAGATCCAGTTTCATGGCTGCGATGTAGCCTTTGTGCCAGTTTACTGTGTTTCTTTTTGCCATAGGCAGGTTCCTCCTGTGCAGATGTTATTATTTTTACGCTTTTTAATAGTAGCATAGATTTTTGCAGATTGCAAGTTTTTATTAAGATTTTCCTGAGGATTTGTTTAGATGATTTGGTGCTCTCAGTTATAGAAATAAATCCGTTCTTGAGGAAGGGGTATCACGAATGAAAGAGAATGTCATTGCATATATTAAAGACTACGTGGAGCGGGATACGCCGATCCCGGCGGGGGAGGATGTGCTGTCCTTCAACTTCCTGGGAAGCGGATATGTGGACTCCATCGAGCTGTTTGCGTTTTGGGTTTCCATCGAGGAGAAGTTTGGTGTGGAGATTACAGAGGAAGATATGGATCGTCCAGAGCTTGCAACGATTGGGGGGCTGGCGGATTTTGTCTGCATGCGGATGCAAACGGAGGAAGGCGCGTGATGGAAACGTATTTGGAAATGCTTGAAGGCAGTGGGCTCGTGCGGGGCGACATCGTGGATGTATCTTCCGATTTACGGAAAATACAGCTGTATGCAAGGCGGCATGGCGAGGCGTTTGATGCCGGGAGGATCCTGGATACGCTGCAGGATATCGTGGGGCCGGAGGGGACAGTCATGGTACGCGCATGGAGCTGGGATTTTTGCCATGGCGTGCCGTTTGACTATCGGCGGTCGCCCAGCAGGGTGGGTGCTTTGGGCAATGCCGCGCTGGGGAAGGAAGGGTATGCAAGGACGCAGCATCCGTTGTATTCGTTCGCGGTCTGGGGGAAATACCAGGAATATCTGGTGGGGATGGAGAACAAAAGCGCATGGGGCGCGGATTCACCGTTTGCGTTCCTGTTGGAGCAGGGAGGCAGGCAGCTGTTCTATGGTTCGGATATGTATAATGCACTGACATTCGTACATTTTGCAGAAGAGCAGGTGGGTGTGCCGTACCGCTATCTGAAGGACTTTACGGAAACGTATATCGATGTGGATGGCAGGGAGGAACGGCGGACTTATTCGATGAATGTGCGGGACTATGATCTGGATGTCCGGATGTTCAACCGTGCGAGCGCACATCTTTTCCCGGAAACTTTTGAGGAAATCTTTCTGCGGGAGGGGATCCTGAATGCAAAAGAGACGGACGGGGTATATGTGGGCACGCTGGAACTCGCGAAAGCGTTTCCGTACATCAAGGATGACATCCTGCATAACCGGAGCCGGAAGATCTGCCTGTACAAGGGACAGGAGAACGATGGCGCTGACAATGGGGCCCATATGGAAGGAAGGGTGGTATCATGAGCATTCTGTCCGGAAAATTTTTCCGGCACGCTGCAGAGCAGCCGGAAAAGACGGCGCTGGTTTGTGGCGGGCGGAGCTATACATACCGGCAGTTTGCAAGCGCGGTATGGCGAAGCATGGCAATGTTTGATGCGGAGGGTGTCCGGAGCGGGGAGCGCGTGGCTGTGGCAATGGTGAACCACGAAGCATATGCCGCGATGTTTCTGGCGGCAGCACACAGGGGCGTTTGCCTTGTGCCCTTCTCACCCGGCCTTCCTGTGGATGCGGTGCGGATTTTGGTGGAAAAATCCGGAGCCAGGCATCTTGTCGGCCGTACTTCGTTTTGGAAGAAGCTGGGGGGCGAGCGGCTGGTGGAAGGGGCTTGCATGACGCTGGACGGGCTGCCGGAAGTTCCGGAGGCTGGGGGGATGGCGGCGGATATCCCGGAGGCGGAGCGGGAGTCGGATGTTCCGGAGACAGATGCCCTGCAGCCGGATTCTCTGGAAGCAGACCCCACGGATTCTGAAGCTTCCCGGGCTTATGCGCAGGCACCATTCATCATCACGATGACGTCCGGATCCACCGGCGATCCCAAGCCCGTGGTCCTTACGCAGGAAACGAAGCTTGCACGCGTGAGGGCGCATATACAGCTCTACGGGCTTTCTTCTTCGGATGTGGTCCTTGCAGCAACGCCGTTATACCATTCCCTTGCAGAGCGGCTGCTCCTGCTCCCGCTTCTGTGTGGGGGTACTGCAGTACTGATGGAGCACTTCACGCCGGAACTTTGGCTGGGGTGCATCGCGAAGCAGCGTGTGACGTTCACGATCGCGGTTTCCGCGCAGCTGGGACAGGTGGCACAGCTTCTGGGCAGCCCGTTTGTTCCGGATCTTTCCTCGCTGCGGTGTGTTGTTTCTTCGTCCGCGCTGCTGGAGCCGCATGTGCGCCAGTCACTGGTGGCGAAGCTGGACTGCAGCTTCCACGAGATCTATGGGACTTCGGAGTCTTCGACCGTGACGGACATTGATTTTGCCAGCAATCCACAGAAGCAGGGGTCCGTGGGGCGGCCGCTCCCCGGCGTGGATGTCCGTATCGTTGACGGGGGAGGGAAGGAGCTTCCTGCCCCGGAAACCGGGG
>CADBTO010000167.1 GCA_902797565.1 uncultured Lachnospiraceae bacterium | reverse complement strand
TGTGAACAAGGCGTCTACCTGTGATTATGATATTGATGTCAAGAGCGGCGTGATGTATCTGGATGCGAAGTCCATCATTGGCGTGATGACATACGCACTGAAGCGTGAGGTGGAAGTGCTCTGCCAGAACGAACGTGCGGGGCAGTTCTATAAAAAGGTGGCAAGGTATGCGGTCGCTTGAGAAGGGACGCATCGGCCAAAAAAGCAGGGAGCGGTTTCCGGGAAAGTGGAGATCGCTCTTTTTTTATGCGACGGGCTGCTTCGGCAAATGCCGACGCAGCCCGCACAGGGCTCGTTTGAAAAAAGGTGAGAAGACTTGACAGAATGGATGGAAAGGATTAAAATGCAGATAAATTTTTTTGGGGGGTTTTTACAAAGGAGGGTATTATGAAGAACTGGAAGCAGATGGCTGCGTTTGTGCTGGGAGGGATGATTCTTGCATCAACCAGTGTGGTGGTGCCTGTGCAGGCGGGGGCATCGGATGTGAAGCTGAAGGCTTCGAAGGCGTCGCTGACCATCAATGAGGCCGGTACGGCGAAAGCGGATGACAGTACGGTGATCGTGGTCAAGAAGGCGAAGGGCGTGGTAATCAAAAAGACGACCTACAAGTCAAAGAATACAAAGGTTGCAACCGTGACAAACAAAGGATTTGTTTCGGCGCATCAGGCGGGCAATACGACGATTGTAGTGACTGTAAAGTACGTCCGGAAGAAAAAGACGATGACGAAAAAGCTGAATTTCAAGGTGACGGTGAAGACAGACGGAACGGCGAACGGGAATGCCAGCGTAAAAAAGAACAAATCAGATGAAGCGGCGCTCAAGGAGCTGATCAAGGAGCAGGTGGGGCGCGGTGCGAGCGTGAATGAGGATATTAACGCGGGGAGTTATACCTGGGACGCAAAGAGTGGGAGGCTGACGAAGCTGATCTGGCAGGGGCTGCATTTGTCCGGGAGTATTTCGTTTGCAAAGCTGACAGCATTGGAAGAAATCAATGTGGGAAACTTTATTTATAACGGATATGAAGGGCTGAGCAGTATTGATGTGAGCAAGAATACGGCGCTCAAGGATCTTCGGGTAGATGCGAATCAAAAGTTGTCGGGCCTGGATGTGACGAACAATGTGAATCTGGAAAGCCTGGACTGTTCCGGCATCCAGTTGAAACATTTGGATGTCAGCCGCTGCAGCAAGCTGACATATCTTCGGGCGGCGCAAAACCAGTTGACAGAGGTGGATGTCAGCAAGAATCCCAAATTATATACACTGGATTGTAATGAAAACCAGCTGAAAAGTCTGGATTTGAGCAAGAATACGGAGTTGGCCAATTTAGCATGTGAGCAGAATCAGCTGGCCAGCCTAGATTTGAGTACAAATTCAAAATTGTGCAGTTTATCGTGTGGAATGAATCAGTTGCAGAAATTGGTTGTGCGGGATAAGCCGCAGTTGTATGAGATGAGTTGTACCTGGAATTATATCACCAGTTTGGAGGTCAGTGGGAATCCGGCGCTTGAGAGCCTGTATTGCGATGCAAATGATCTGACCAGCCTGGATTTGAAAGGCGATACGAAATTGCATTTTCTGAAGGTGGACAATGGCGTGGATCTCCAGAATGTGCCGGATGGCGTTGAGATCACGCGTTCGGAACGGGTGGTTCGCGATGGCGAAAATGTGGGTGGTGTGGCAGGTGACGATTACGTTTCCGGTGGTCCTGGCGCGGATGATGATGATACGGGATATGCAGGATATGATACGGATGACACTGACTGGTAGGAGTTTTTTAGGTGGAAAGGGGACGCAGGTCCCCTTTTTTTGATGACCGGGCTGCGTAAGGAAAGTTCCCGGCAAACGCCGACCGGCGGCGCGCGGGTTAATTCACATTCTAAATCTTGCGCAGCAGAGAAAAATGTGATAGAATAAAAGAAAAACGTTGCGTGATACAGGAAAGGTGCTGTGGGAAAATGGGAGCAGAAAAACACGAAACGGGCGAAGCACTGCGCCCTGTGATCCGTATTTCTGTCCGGAATCTGGTGGAGTTTCTGCTGCGAAGCGGAGATATTGAAGAAGGGAGCGGGACAGGCGGGCAGGTGGAAGCGATGCAGGAGGGCAGCCGCATCCATCGGAAGATCCAGGCGCAGAACAGGAAGAAGCATCCGCTGAGTTATCAGAGTGAGGTGGCGCTTTCGGAAACGTTCCATTATGCGGAATATGATTTTGTGGTGGAAGGCCGAGCGGACGGAGTGGATGATGTGGGGCCGGACATGGCGGATTCCGGTGGGGAAGCCGGGGATGGAGAAGCTGGGGAAGGTCGCGAAAAAGCCGGAGAAGGAAATCAGGGGCATCTGCCGCTCGTGGAGGAAATCAAGGGTGTCTACCGGGATGTAAAGAAACTGGAGGAGCCGGAGCTGCTGCACCTTGCGCAGGCGCGGGTGTATGCGGCGATGCTGGTGGAGCAGAGGGCGCTGGAAAAAATAAGCGTGCAGCTGACCTATGTCAATCTGGATACAGAGGAAGTCCGGATCTTCCGGCAGACAGAAGGGAAGGAGCAGCTGCGGGAATGGTTTTTGGGGCTTGCGGCGGATTATAGGCGGTGGTCGGATTTTTCTTTTTACGCCAGAAAGGAGCGTGACGCTTCGATTCGGACGCTGGAGTTCCCCTATCCATACCGGGAAGGACAGTTCGAGCTGGCGGCCGGGGTATATCGTTCGATCTGGCATGGAAAGCCGCTGTTCCTGCAGGCACCGACCGGCTCCGGAAAGACGCTCTCGACGCTTTTTCCTGCAGTCAAGGCACTGGGCGAGGGATTGGTGGGGCGTGTATTCTACCTGACGTCCAAGACTGTCACGCGGGCAACCGCAAAAGATACGTTTGCGCTGTTTGCGCAGGGCGGATATCTGGGCAGGACGGTTGTGATTACGGCGCGGGACCGGATTTGTCCGCTGGTTCAGGAAGGCGGGCAGCGGCGATGCAATCCGAATGACTGCCCCAGGGCTGAAGGACATTATGACCGGATCAACGAAGTGTTGTACCACTGCCTGAAAGGGTCTTGCGGAGAAGCGTGCAGCGGACCGATCCGGATATTTGACGGGTCGGATGTCTCTGAGGCGGCGGAGCGGGCCCGCGTCTGTCCCTATGAACTGTCTTTAGATCTGGCACTTTGGTGCGACCACATTATCTGCGATTTGAATTATGTCTTTGACCCGGTGGTATATCTGCGGCGGTTTTTCCCGGAACGGGGAAGCGGCGGGCAGGGGGACGCATCGAAGCTTGCGGGAATGGGAGGTCAAAGGGACGCATCGAAGCTTGCGGGAAGCGGCGGACAAGAGGACGCATCGAAGCAGACGGGAGGCGGCGGGAAAAAAGCGGGTGCGAAGTCGGAGAAGAACCTGATTCTAGTTGACGAGGCGCATAATCTGGTGGACCGGGGCAGGGATATGTATTCCGCCGTCCTTTATCAGGAAGAGTTCCAGCACGCAAAGCGCTATTTCCCGCCATCTTATGCCGGAATCCGGAAACACCTGTCTGCTGTAAGCCGGGTGTTTGGGGCGTACCGGAAGCAGGCGAGTGCCGGGGCAGCAGGCGAAGAAACGGAACGTTCGGGCGGATGGACGGCATTTTGCGTGCTTCCCGGCGTGGACAAGCTGGTGCCCCCGCTGCTGAGGCTTTCCAGTGCGCTGAGCGAATGGTTTGAAAAACGGCTGGTTTTGCCGGAACAGGATAAGATTCGGGAACTGTATTTCAATCTCCGTTTTTTCCTGATGATCTCCGAGGAACTGGGGGAGGATTACGCGGTATATGCCATGGAAGACGAGGCGGGGCGTTTCTTTGTGAAGCTTTTCTGCCTGGATCCGGGGCGGCAGATCAGCCAGCGGCTCCGTCGCTGTCGGGGGGCGGTGTTTTTCTCCGCGACAATGATACCAATGTCCTATTACACCAGCCTGCTTTGCAAGGTGCAGGAACCTTATGCGATGCGTGCTTCGTCCTGTTTTGATACGAAAAAACGGATTATCCTGCTTGGCGGCGGAGTCAGTACCTTATATAAGCGGCGCAGCCCGGAGGAGTTTTCCATGTATGCCTCGTATTGCGAGAAGATCGTGCGGGCGAAGCAGGGAAATTATATGGTCTTTTTCCCGTCGTATGGACTGCTGGAGCGGATTGGCTCGCTCATACAGGAACGGCTGGACGGGGAGGCGGAGTTTGTGGTGCAGCACGGGGAGATGGGGCTGTCTGAGCGGGACGCGTTCCTTGCGGAGTTTGGCAGGCCGCGTGTGCAGTCGCTGGTGGGGCTATGCGTGCTGGGGGGCAGCTTTTCGGAGGGCATCGACCTTTTGGGGGAGCGGCTGATCGGGGTTATCATTGCCGGTCTGGGGCTGCCGCAGGTCAGTCCGGAGCGGCAGCTTTTGAAGGAGCATTTTGACGGGGAGCCCGGCGGCCTGGACGGATTTGCGGTTTCCTATGCCATCCCCGGCATGAACCGGGTGCTGCAGGCGGCGGGACGCGTGATCCGGAGTGCCGGGGACGTTGGGGTCATCGCTTGCCTGGACGACCGTTTCTCCTATCCTTCCTATCAGAAATATTTTCCGGTGGAATGGCGGGATGCAAAACGATGCAGTATTAACACAATAGAACAGGAATTAAGAAAGTTTTGGCAAGGCCTCGAAGATGTGGTATAATACCACTATATATCATGCCTCTATGATGGAGCGAAAGCCTGGCAGGGTGTATCGCAGACACAGGAAACGAAGAAGGAAAAGGAGAAGAAGAGAAGATGGCAAAGGAAAGCGGTGTCAGAAGGCTGTATGTGGAGAAACGGGAAGGCTACGGGGTGGCAGCAAAGAACCTGCTGCACGAAATCCGGCACGATTTGGGGCTGGAAGGCGTGACAGGCGTCCGGGTGCTGGTTCGTTATGATATGGAAGGGGTTTCGGAGGAGGCCTATGCCAGGGCGAAGCGGTCCGTTTTTTCCGAGCCGCCGCTCGATCTGGTGTATGAGGGAAGTTTTTCTGCGGCAGAGGGCAGCAGGGTCTTTTCGGTAGCCTTCCTGCCCGGGCAGTTTGACCAGCGGGCGGATGCAGCGCAGCAGTGCGTGAAGCTTCTTGCTCCGGAGGAGGAGCCGTTGATCCGCTGCGCAACGACCTATGTGATTGAGGGGACTGTGACGGATGAACAGCTGTCCCTGGTCAAAAGCCATCTGATCAATCCGGTGGATTCCGGGGAAACACCGGAGGAACTTCCGGAATCTCTGGCTGAGGAATATCCGGAGCCGGAGGATGTGGAGATTCTGGACGGCTTTACAAAGCTGGATGCTGGGGCGCTGCAGGAAAAATACGACAGCCTTTCGCTGGCAATGACGATCCGGGATTTTGCGCACATCCAGAATTATTTCCGGAATGAGGAGCAGCGGGATCCTTCGATCACGGAAATCCGGGTGTTGGATACGTATTGGTCGGATCATTGCCGCCATACCACCTTCCTCACAGAGCTGACGGATATCGACTTCGAAGAGGGCGATTATTCGAAACTTCTGAAAGATAGTTATGGACGTTACCAGCAGGCATTCGCGCAGTTGTATGCGGAACGGGATGATAAGTATGTCTGCCTGATGGATCTGGCGCAGATGGGCATGAAGAAGCTGCGCAAAGAAGGCTATCTGCAGGATCTGGAAGAATCGGACGAGATCAATGCCTGCTCGATTGTGGTGCCAATCGAGGTGGACGGGCAGACAGAAGAGTGGCTGCTCAATTTCAAGAATGAAACGCACAACCATCCGACTGAGATTGAACCGTTTGGTGGTGCTGCAACTTGCCTTGGCGGCGCGATCCGGGATCCGCTTTCCGGCAGGACCTATGTGTACCAGGCAATGCGTGTGACCGGCGCGGCAGATCCGCGGGTGCCCCGGAGCGAGACTCTGGAAGGAAAGCTTCCGCAGAAGAAGATTGTCCGCGAGGCAGCGCGCGGCTACAGTTCCTACGGGAACCAGATCGGGCTGGCGACGGGCCTGGTCCGGGAAGTCTATGATCCGGGCTATGCGGCAAAGCGGATGGAAATCGGCGCGGTTCTTGGCGCGGCACCGAGGCGTGCTGTACAGCGGCTGAGTTCCGATCCGGGGGATGCGATCATCCTGCTCGGCGGGCGTACCGGCCGGGACGGCATTGGCGGCGCGACAGGTTCTTCCAAGGCGCACAGCACGCAGTCCACGCAGCTTTGCGGTGCCGAAGTGCAGAAAGGCAACCCGCCGACTGAGCGGAAGCTCCAGCGCCTGTTCCGGCGTCCGGAAGTTTCTTCTATTATAAAGAAGTGCAATGATTTCGGCGCGGGCGGCGTTTCCGTGGCGATCGGCGAACTGGCGGACGGGCTGGTGGTTGACCTGGACAAGGTGCCGAAGAAATACGCAGGTCTTGACGGGACGGAACTTGCCATCTCTGAATCGCAGGAGCGGATGGCGGTGGTCGTGGATCCGAAAGACGTGGAGGCATTCCTGGCGTTTGCGGCGGAAGAGAACCTGGAAGCGACGGAAGTGGCGGTTGTGACCGAGGAGCCCCGGCTGGTGCTGAAATGGCGGGGGAAGGATGTCGTGAACCTGTCCCGCGCATTCCTGGATACGAATGGGGCGCATCAGGAGACGAAGGTTCAGGTGCTTTCACCGAAAGCGGATCAGATGGAAGTGCGTGCTGCGGATGATGGCACCGGGGCAGCTGGTTCCGGGAAACTGGAATTCAAGCAGTCCTATATCCCCGGCGCTGCGGAGGCGGTTGCCGCTGGAGATTATGAACAGGCGGCGCGGCTTGTGCTTTCCGATCTGAATGTCTGCTCCCAGCAGGGCCTGGTTGAGATGTTTGACGGGTCGATCGGGGCGGGATCCGTACTTATGCCTTATGGCGGCGTGATGCAGAAGGCGGAAGCGCAGGCAATGGCGGCGAAGTTCCCGGTGGGAGACCATGAAACGGATGCGTGCTCGTTGATGGCATACGGGTTTGAGCCGGCGATTTCAAAGTGGAGCCCGTACCACGGTGCGGTCTATGCGATCATCCAGAGCCTGGCGCGGATTGTGGCAGCAGGCGGAAATCCGGAGACGGTACGCTTCACGTTCCAGGAATATTTCAAGCGGATGACAGAGGATCCCAAACGCTGGAGCGAGCCGTTCTCCGCGATGCTGGGCGCGCTGGATGCGCAGCTGGGCCTGAAGCTTCCGTCGCTCGGCGGCAAGGATTCGATGTCCGGCAGCTTTAATGAAATGGACGTGCCGCCGACACTGGTTTCGTTTGCAGTGGACGTGGCAAAGGCATCCGGGGTGGTTTCGCCGGAACTCAAGGGAAGCGCGGATCTGTTCTTCGTGGATGTGCCGAAAGATCCGGAAACCGGCGTACCGGATTATGAAGCGGCGATGGCTGTGTACAAGCAGGTTTACGGGCTGGCGCAGGAAGGCGCTTTGCTCAGTGCCTATGAAGTGGGGACAGCCGGGATTTTTGCTGCGGTTTCAAAGATGGCACTGGGGACGCCATATGGGGCAAGCCTGAAGTGCGCGGTGCCGATGGAACCGGCGGATTATTTCCGGCCTTATCCGGGCGGGCTGGTGCTCGCTTTGAAGCGCGGCGCGGCAGCGGAATGGATGCAGGAACTTGGCGCATGGCATCTGGGCATGGTTTCGGAAGCATCGGCATCCAGTCAGCCGGTGATTACATTGGAGCAGGATGGCGCGGAGCGGCTCCGGATGCCGGTCAAGGATCTTCTGGAGATCTGGGAACAACCGCTCGAACAGGTGTTCCATACCAAAACATCCGCGCATGTGGCTGCAGATCCGGCGTCTGAAGCGGGCAGTGATGTGCCTCTGTATGAGAAGAAGGATGTCTATGTCTGCCAGCACAAGACGGCAAAGCCGATGGTGTTTATTCCGGTCTTCCCCGGAACGAACTGCGAGTATGACCTGCAAAACGCGTTTGAACGCGCGGGAGCAAAGGTACAGATCCAGGTCTTCCAGAACCTTTCAGGAGAAAAGATCCAGGAATCCTGCAGGGAGTTTGCGCGCCTGATTGATGCGTCGCAGATCGTGATGTTCCCTGGCGGGTTCTCGTCCGGAGATGAGCCGGAAGGCTCCGCGAAGTTCTTTGCTTCTGCATTCCGTAATGGGATAATTAAAGAAGCAGTACAGCGGCTTCTGCAAGAGCGGGATGGTCTGATGCTGGGTATCTGCAATGGCTTCCAGGCACTGGTGAAGCTTGGCCTGGTGCCGTATGGGCAGATTCTGGAAGAGCAGGAAGAAGATTCGCCGACCCTGACCTACAACACGATTGGACGCCATATTTCAAAAATGGCTTATACGAAAGTTGTGTCACAAAAGTCTCCATGGCTGCAAGAGGCAAATTTGGGCGGCGTCTATGCTGTTCCTGCTTCCCACGGGGAAGGGCGTTTTGTCTGCAGCCAGGAATGGGCGCAGCGCTTGATCCAAAACGGGCAGGTGGCAACGATGTACTGTGCGCCGGAGGGCAAGGTCTTTCCGGAGGATGAGCGGTTTAATATCAACGGATCTGTCTGCGCAATCGAGGGAATCACCAGCGAAGACGGGCGGATTCTGGGGAAGATGTGCCACAATGAGCGGCAGGGCAGCCAGATCGCAAAGAATATCTATGGTGCGCAGGATATGAGGATCTTTGAATCGGGGGTAAAGTATTTTGGATGAGCGAAATATATCGAAGGCACTGCTGATCCTGGAGGACGGGACCGTGTACCGGGGTCGGCAGATGGGAAAAGCCGGGAAGGCCATAGCGGAGATTGTGTTCAATACCTCGATGGCAGGGTATCTGGAGGTCTTGACAGATCCCTCATACGCAGGGCAGGCTGTATGTATGACCTATCCGCTGATTGGGAATTATGGCGTGACACCGGACGCGGAAAGCAGGCGTTCTTATGTGTCCGGCTTCATCGTCCGGGAGCTTTCCCGGACGGCGTCAAACTTCCGCTGCGAGGGGACGCTGGGAGAATATCTTTTGGAGCAGGAGGTTGTTGGAATCTGCGGGGTTGACACAAGAAGCCTCGTCAAACGCCTGAGGGACAAGGGAACAATGAATGGAATGATTGTTTCCGAGCCGGAACTGGTGGAGCGGCTGGAGGTGGCGCTGGGACGGGATCCCGGCGTGCGGCTCCAGGGCGTATGCTCGCTGGAAGGCGTGGCAGAGGATGCGAGCGTGCGGAAGCTGCTGTCGGAGATTGCGGATTATCGTACCGGGGATGTTGTTTCCAAAGTGACGCGTGACAAAAAGAAGATGACACCGGGAAATGGGAAACGGGTGGCACTGCTGGATCTGGGTGCAAAACGCAATATTGCCAGGAGCCTTGCGCAGCGCGGCTGTGATATCACGATCTATCCGGCGAATACCCGTGCAGAGGAAATCATTATGGCGCATCCTGATGGGATTATGCTTTCGAACGGGCCCGGAGATCCAAAGGATTGCGGCAGCATTATCGAAGAGATCAAAAAACTTGTTGAGACGGATATCCCGATCTTTGCGATCTGCCTGGGACACCAGCTTCTGGCACTGTCCCAGGGCGCGGATACGTACAAGCTGAAATACGGGCATCGGGGAGGGAATCACCCGGTGCGGGATCTTGAGAGCGGACGGGTATATATCACGTCCCAGAACCATGGGTATGCGGTGGATGCTTCGAGCATCCCGTCCGATGTGGCGGTACCTGCGTTTGAGAATGTCAATGACGGCACGAACGAGGGGCTGCGCTATCTGAAGAAGCGGATCTTTACGGTGCAGTTCCATCCGGAAGCGTGCCCCGGACCACAGGATTCAGAATACCTGTTCGACCGGTTTATGGATATGATGGGAAAGGAGAACTAAGATGCCAAAACTGGAAGGGATCAAAAAAGTATTGGTGATCGGTTCCGGCCCCATTGTCATTGGGCAGGCGGCGGAGTTTGACTACGCCGGGACGCAGGCATGCCGGTCTTTGAAGGAAGAGGGGATCGAGGTCTGCCTGGTCAATTCGAACCCTGCAACGATTATGACAGACAAGGACATTGCAGACCAGGTCTATATTGAGCCGCTGACGGTGAAAGTGCTGGAACAGATCATCCGGAAGGAAAAGCCGGATGGCGTGCTGCCGACGCTGGGAGGGCAGGCGGGGCTGAACCTTGGGATGGAGCTGGAGGAATCTGGCTTTCTGAAAGAACAGGGCGTCCGACTGATCGGGACGACGGCTGCTACGATCCGCAGGGCAGAAGACCGCCAGGCATTCAAGGATACGATGGAGAAGATCGGGGAGCCGGTGGCGGCAAGCCGCGTGGTAAACAATGTCGCAGACGGGGTTGCGTTTACGAATACGATCGGTTATCCTGTGGTACTGCGTCCGGCATATACGCTGGGCGGAAGCGGGGGCGGAATCGCACATAATGAAGAAGAACTGCGCGATATCCTGGAGAACGGGCTGCGCCTCTCGCGTGTTTCGGAAGTTTTGGTGGAACGCTGCATTGCAGGCTGGAAAGAAATTGAATACGAGGTTATGCGTGACCATGCGGGGAACTGCATCACGGTTTGTAATATGGAAAACATCGACCCGGTGGGCGTACATACCGGGGATTCCATCGTGGTGGCGCCGTCCCAGACGCTTTCGGACAAGGAATACCAGATGCTGCGTTCATCCGCGCTGAATATTATTTCGGAACTGGGTATCACGGGCGGCTGCAACGTGCAGTATGCCCTGCATCCGGATTCGTTTGAATACTGTGTCATCGAGGTGAACCCGCGCGTGTCCCGTTCTTCCGCGCTTGCCAGCAAAGCGACGGGGTATCCGATTGCAAAGGTTGCGGCAAAGATCGCACTCGGATATAATCTGGATGAAATCAAGAATGCAATTACGGGAAAGACCTATGCTTCGTTTGAGCCGATGCTGGATTATTGCGTGGTCAAGATCCCGCGTCTGCCGTTTGACAAATTCCTGACGGCGAAGCGGACGCTCACCACCCAGATGAAGGCGACAGGCGAGGTCATGGCGATTGCGCAGAATTTCCCGGCGGCGCTGATGAAGGCGATCCGTTCGCTGGAGCAGCATGTGGACAGCCTCTCTG
>CADBTO010000166.1 GCA_902797565.1 uncultured Lachnospiraceae bacterium | reverse complement strand
ACGCGATTCAAAAAAATTATTCTTCTACGCTGTAATTCGGCGCTTCTTTTGTAATGTGGATGTCATGCGGGTGGCTTTCACGCAGCGCTGCCGCAGAAATCTTCACGAATTTTGCGCGTTCGTGGAGTTCTTCGATTGTCTGAGTGCCACAGTACCCCATACCGGAACGAATTCCGCCGACCATCTGGAACACCACGTCCTCCAGACGTCCAGTGTATGCCACGCGTCCTTCCACGCCTTCCGGTACCAGTTTCCGGGCGTTCTCCTGGAAATACCGGTCTTTCGAACCGTTTTCCATTGCCGCGATGGATCCCATGCCACGGTACACCTTGTACTTCCTGCCTTGGTACAGCTCGAAGGATCCGGGTGATTCATCACATCCTGCAAAGAGGCTGCCCATCATACAGGTATCTGCGCCGGCGGCAAGGGCTTTGGTCATATCACCGGAATATTTGATGCCGCCATCCGCGATCACGGGTACGCCTGCCTCTTTTGCTATGGAGTAGCAGTCCATAATTGCCGTGACCTGGGGCACGCCGATTCCTGCAACCACACGGGTTGTGCAGATGGAACCGGGTCCGATGCCGACCTTGATTGCGTCTGCGCCTGCTTCGATCAGATCTTTTGCCGCATCTGCCGTGGCAATATTTCCAGCAATGACATCCAGATCCGGGAAAGCGTTCTTGATCTGTTTGACAGCTTCGATGACATTCCGGGAATGCCCGTGCGCGGAGTCGATACCGATCACGTCCACATGCGCGTTCACAAGCGCCTGTACCCGATCCATCATGTTCGCAGTGATGCCAACCCCTGCGCCGCAGAGGAGACGTCCTTGCGAATCCTTTGCGGAAGCCGGATATTTAATCTGTTTTTCAATATCCTTGATAGTAATAAGTCCTTTTAAGTTTCCTTCACTGTCTACCAGCGGAAGTTTTTCCTTCCGTGCACTGGCCAGGATCTTCTTGGCTTCTTCCAGGGTGATGCCTTCCTGTGCTGTGATCAGATTCTCGCTGGTCATACATTCTTTAATTTTCTTTGTATAATCTTCCTCAAATTTCAGATCCCGGTTGGTGATGATTCCAACCAGTTTTCCGTTCTCTGTAATTGGGACACCGGATATCCGGAAATTTCCCATCAGTCGGTCTGCTTCTTCCAGTGTGTTGTCTGGACCAAGGGAGAAGGGGTCTGTGATGACGCCGTTTTCGGAGCGCTTGACCTTGTCCACTTCCTGCGCCTGCTCTTCGATGGACATATTTTTGTGGATGATGCCGATGCCGCCCTGGCGTGCCATTGCGATCGCCATGCGATGTTCTGTCACGGTATCCATTGCAGCGCTCAGCATCGGGATGTTCAGTCGGATCCGCTTTGTGAGGCGGGTTTCCAGGCTGATCATGTTTGGTGTTACTGTAGAGTACTGGGGAACGAGGAGGACATCGTCAAAGGTAATGCCCTCATGCATAAATACTGCCATACAAACCTCCTTGCGTGTAAATTTTGCATAGTCTATCAAAAATTTTTTTTGGTGTCAACGTGTTTTTTTGCATCGATTTGTATTTTGGTTCGTTTTTTGGTCAGATTTCTGCTTTTCAAAAATCAGATTTATGATATAATTGAAAAATATTTTGGTCAGATTTTTGAGATGAGGAGGTTTTTATGGGGCTGTCACAAAAGTTGAACCGGTCTGAAAAGCACTATGCAGTGGGCCTCAGCAAGTCCTGCAAGCAGTATGTGCTTCAGATCGTGACTGGATTGACCATCCGTTACTACAAAATTACCAAAGAAGAGTATATGCTGTTTAAGACAGACAAGGCTGCGCTGGACAAGATCGCGGTGAATTGCCACCGTGCAGCGAGGATGTCCCCGCGGTTTATGTGTTCTTCCAAAAAGGAGGAAAATACTGTGGCACAGATGGAAGTGCTGAGGAAGTTAATGGAGGAATAGATTATGAAGCTAGGGATCGTGGGGCTTCCCAATGTAGGGAAAAGCACCCTTTTTAATTCCCTGACAAAGGCGGGCGCAGAAAGTGCGAATTATCCGTTTTGTACGATTGATCCGAATGTGGGGGTTGTTCCGGTTCCGGATAAGCGTCTGGATGTACTGGGAAAGATGTACAATTCAAAAAAAGTGACGCCAGCTACGATTGAATTTGTAGATATTGCCGGACTGGTAAAAGGTGCAAGCAAAGGAGAGGGGCTGGGGAACCAGTTTCTTGCGAATATCCGTGAGGTTGATGCGATTGTTCATGTTGTGCGATGCTTCGAAGATTCGAATGTCGTCCATGTGGATGGCAATGTAGATCCGGTGCGGGATATTGAAACCATCAATTATGAGCTGCTGTTTTCTGATCTGGAGATCCTGGATCGGCGTTACCAGAAGACCCACAGGCAGGCGAAGATGGACAAGGTGCTGGCAAAGGAAGTGGCGTTGATCGAACGGCTCAAGGAACTTCTGGAAGACGGGAAGATGGCGGCGGTCTTTGAACCCCAGGATGAGGATGAGGAGAAGTGGTTTGCCGGATACAATCTGTTGACGGCAAAACCCGTGATCTATGCGGCGAATGTTGCAGAGGATGACCTGGCAGACGACGGGGAGGGCAACCCTTATGTCGCGAAAGTCCGGGAGCTTGCTGCCCAGACAGACAGCGGTGTGTTTGTGGTCTGCGCGAAAATTGAGGAGGAGATCGCAGAGCTTTCTGATGAGGAAAAAGGAGAGTTCCTGGAGGATCTGGGGATCAAGGAATCGGGACTGGATAAACTGATTGCGGCAAGTTATGCGCTGCTGGGATTGATTTCCTATCTGACCTGCGGGGAAGATGAAAGCCGTGCCTGGACCATCCAGAAAGGAACCAAGGCCCCCCAGGCTGCGGGCAAGATCCATACGGATTTTGAAAGAGGATTTATCTGTGCGGAAGTGGTGAAGTTTGACGATCTGGTGGCATCGGGCGGAATGGCCGGTGCGAAGGAGAAGGGGCTTTTGGGTCTGCAGGGAAAAGATTACGTGGTCTGCGACGGAGATGTGATTTTGTTCCGATTTAATGTTTAACTTGTGATAAGTTTTTGGCAGCCATAGACAGGGACAGGCATAATCATTAAAAAATTCATCTTAATAGGAGTAGACAGATTTATGAAGTGTCCGTATTGCGGATTTGAAAACACAAGGGTGATTGATTCGAGGCCTGCGGATGACCATTGTTCCATCCGCAGGCGCCGCCTTTGTGATGCGTGTGCAAAGCGATTTACGACATATGAAAAAGTGGAAACGATTCCGCTGATTGTCATCAAGAAAGACCAGAACCGGGAGCAGTATAACCGGAAAAAGCTGGAAAAGGGGATTTTGGAGGCATGCCACAAACGGCCGGTGTCCGCCAGGGATATCGAAGCACTGATCGACGATGTGGAGAGCCAGATCTTCGGGCGGGAGGAAAAGGAAATCCCCAGCAGCCGAATCGGGGAGATTATTATGGAACATCTGAAGATCATGGATGAGGTGGCATATGTCCGGTATGCGTCTGTATATCGCGAATTCAAGGATGTGCATTCATTTATGCTCGAATTAAAGAAGATCATGCTTGAAAAGTAGGGAAGGTTCTGGTATAATAAGTCCGTTCGTTCTGCGTATAAACTGCGGAGTGCCATGAGGTACTTCGGGCAGGCGCATCAGTCTGCCGGGCAGGAGCGACTTATCAGGCAGGAAGCAAAAAACAAATACACTGTACTAGGAGGTTAGAATGGTATCAGCCGGTGATTTCAAAAATGGCATTACGATAGAGTTTGAAGGGAATATCTATCAGATCATTGAGTTCCAGCACGTGAAGCCTGGCAAGGGCGCAGCCTTTGTCCGCACGAAGCTCAAGAACATCAAGAACGGGGGCGTCATTGAGAAGTCCTTCCGTCCGACGGAGAAATTCCCTCAGGCACGGATTGATCGCAAGGATATGCAGTATCTGTATAATGACGGAGATCTGTACCACTTTATGGATAATGAGAGCTATGAGCAGATCGCTCTGTCCAAGGATGATATCGGGGATTCCCTGAAATTTGTCAAGGAGAACGAATCTGTACGCGTGTGCTCACACAATGGGTCTGTTTTCGCTGTGGAGCCGCCGCTGTCTGTGGAGCTGGAAGTGACGGATACCGAGCCGGGGCTCAAGGGTGATACGGCGACAGGTGCGACAAAGCCTGCAATCGTGGAAACGGGTGCACAGATCAACGTGCCGCTGTTCGTGAACATCGGGGATGTGCTTCAGATCGACACCCGGACTGGAGAGTATGTGAAGCGTGTCTAAGTGTAGCAGGACACTGGTGCAGGAATTGCTTTGCAGCGATCGGAAATAAAAAATCAAAAAATTTGAAAAAAACAGTTGACTTTTGTTTCGAGTTGTTGTAGTATATGCAGGTCGACAAAAGTCGATAAGCTGATGTGGCACAGTCGGTAGCGCACCTCATTGGTAGTGAGGAGGTCACCGGTTCGATTCCGGTCATCAGCTGGTTTGAGAAGACGATGGGGAGCTTTGAAAAAAGCTCCCCCTTTTTTCATGTAAGGAGAACGGGGTTATGGCGTTTCGGATTATTCGGGAGGATCTTACGAGAGTGGCAGCGGATGCCATTGTGAATACAGCGAATCCCAATCCGACCTATGAAAGTGGGACAGATGGAGCCATTTACGCGGCGGCTGGGTCAGAGAAACTGCTGGCGGAGCGCAGGAAGATCGGCGTGATTCCGGCAGGGCAGGCGGCAGCCACGCCTGCGTTTGCTTTGCCTGCAAAATATATCATCCATACGGTAGGCGTACCCTGGCGGGGCGGGACGGAAGGGGAGCTGGAAACAGTCCGCAGCTGTTATGAAAACAGTCTTGCCCTGGCGAGGGATTTGGGCTGTGAAAGCATTGCGTTCCCACTCATCGCGACAGGCGTATACGGCTTTCCGAAAGACGAGGTGCTTCAGATCGCAGTGTCTGTGTTCCGTGCTTTTTTGCAGGAATCTGAAAACGACATGGAGATCCTTCTGGTTGTATTTGATCCAGATGCGTTTGTACTGTCCGGGCAGCTTTTTTCCGGGGTTGAGGCGTATGTTGACGCGCATTATGTATCAATGCGGCTGGACGCAGAGTATGGCGGGAGCAGCCCGCTGCGGAGCAGAGGCGGGGCGGGAACCGGACTTGGGGCAATGCCGCAGGCGAGGCAGGCCGGTCAGGCTGGTCTTGGGGCAGTATCTCCGGCGGAATCAGCAGAGCCGCAGGGAGCATGTGAGGATCCGGCGGCTGAGGCCGGGAAGCAGGGCAAGAAAAAGCAGGACGCGGAGCGAAAGGGAATCCTGCGGCTGTTTGAGGCGGCGAGGCGGGGCGGGAGCGCAGGGCGGAAACGCGAATCCGCGAGGGAAGCTGTGCAGGATTT
>CADBTO010000165.1 GCA_902797565.1 uncultured Lachnospiraceae bacterium | reverse complement strand
TCGCAAAAAACACCTGCCCCTCGTCTGCCTTTTCCTCACCAACGATGATCTTCAGAAGTGTGGACTTTCCGCAGCCGTTTTTTCCGGCGATCGCAACATGTTCTCCTTTTTCCACTTCAAATGAGACTTCACGGAAGATCTCCTTTCCGGGAAACGCTTTTGCAAGATGGGAGCAGGATAAAATCATAACACTTTCTCCAGATTCTCTTTAATTGCAAGGATAAAGTCCCTGCTCGAAAGCGTCTGCGGATTTTCCAGCGTTGTAATCCGTGCCAGATCCCCGGTCATTTTCCCGCTTTCGATCGTATCAATCGTTGCCTTCTCCAAAGCATCTGCATAGCGTACCAGTTCCGGCAGGCCATCCAGCTGCCCGCGCTTCCGGAAGGCCCCGCTCCATGCAAAAATCGTCGCCACGGAATTGGTGGAGGTCTCCTCCCCCTTCAGATGCTTGTAATAATGCCGCTGCACCGTCCCGTGCGCCGCTTCGTACTCAAAATAACCCTTGGGCGAAACCAGAACGGATGTCATCATTGCAAGAGATCCAAACGCGGAAGAAAGCATATCGCTCATGACATCCCCGTCATAATTCTTGCATGCCCAGATGAAACCGCCTTCGCTCTTCATAACCCGCGCCACCGCGTCGTCAATCAGCGTGTAGAAATACTCGATCCCCGCCGCGTCAAATTTTTCTTTGTACTCCGCGTCAAAAATCTCCTGGAACACATCCTTGAAGGTATGGTCATACTGTTTGGAAATCGTGTCCTTCGTTGCAAACCAGAGGCTTTCTTTCCGGTCCAGCGCGAATTCAAAACAGCTCCTTGCAAAACTCTCGATCGAAGCGGTCAGGTTGTGCTGCCCCTGTACCACGCCCGGACCATCAAACTTATGGACAAGCACACGCTTCTCGCTGCCATCCTCCGCCGTATAAACCAGCTCCACCTTCCCGGGGCCGTCAATCTTCATCTCGGACGCCTTGTACACATCCCCGTATGCGTGACGGGCAATCGTAATCGGCTTTTTCCACCCGGAAACAGCAGGCACAATCCCCTTGACAATAATCGGAGCACGGAATACGGTTCCATCCAAGATCGCACGAATTGTCCCGTTCGGGCTCTTCCACATTTCCTTCAGTCCGTACTCTTCCACCCGCGCCGCGTTCGGCGTAATCGTGGCACACTTGACCGCCACGCCATATTTCTTCGTTGCCTCGCTCGCATCCACCGTGACCTGGTCATCAGTATCATCCCGATGCTTCAGTCCCAGGTCATAATACTCGGTCTTCAGATCCACGAACGGCAGGATCAGTTCATCCTTAATCATCTGCCAGAGGATCCGTGTCATTTCATCCCCATCCATCTCCACGAGCGGGGTTTTCATCTCTATCTTCATAGGTATCTGCTCCTGTTTTTTGAATCATTCCATTTCTATTTCTGTTATTTTGCCACGATATTGACAATCCGTCCCGGTACATAAATTTCTTTTACAATATTCCCGGTCAGTTTGTCCCCAAGCGCTTCCTTCGCTTTCTGGATCGCATCCTCTTTGGACACATCCTTCGGCAGCGAAATCACTGCCTTCTTCTTTCCGCAGACCTGCACCGCAATTTCAATGACATCCGCTTCCATCAGCTTTTCGTCATAAGCCGGCCAGCCGCTGTGGAAGACAGATCCTTCCTGGCCCAGTTCCGCAAAGAGTTCCTCGGAAACATGCGGCGCAAACGGTGCGAGAAGCCGGACAAATGTCAGCAGCGTTTCTTTGTCCACGCCGCCCTGCTTGCCCATCTCCACCAGCGTATTCGTATGCTCCATAAACCCGGATACCACCGTATTCAGGCTGAAGCTTTCCAGACGGGTCGTGATGTCATACGCAAGCTTGTTCCGCTACCGTACCAGCTCCCTGCTTTCAGCCGTTCCGGAGTCCTTCTGCTCCATCACAAGGCGATAGAACCGGGACAGGAAACGGTATACCCCGTCGATCCCGCGGTCATCCCACTCGCTGTCCAGTTCCGGCGGTCCGACAAACAGCTCGTACAGGCGCAGCGAATCACAGCCGTAATCCCGCACAAGGTCATCCGGAGAAATGACGTTGCCCTTGGACTTGGACATCTTGACGCCATTCTTCCCGGTAATCATCCCCTGATTAAACAGCTTGACAAACGGTTCATCAAAGTCTACAACACCAATATCATAAAGGAACTTCGTCCAGAAACGGGAATACAGCAGATGCAGCACGGCATGCTCCACACCGCCGATATACATATCCACCGGAAGGTATTTCTTTGCCTTCTCCTTTGAAACCAGTTCCTGATCGTTCTGATTGTCTACATAACGCAGGAAATACCAGGAAGACCCTGCCCACTGGGGCATGGTGTTCGTCTCGCGCTTCGCCGGTTTCCCGCAGCAGGGGCAGGTCGTGTTCACCCATTCTTCAATC
>CADBTO010000164.1 GCA_902797565.1 uncultured Lachnospiraceae bacterium | reverse complement strand
CTTTTATCCAGACTCCCAGCCGTGCTCCCCGCCCCGATGCCCTGCGCCTCTGCCGAAACGCCCGCTTGCACCGGAAGCTGGCATACTGCTAGCGTCGCCGCAAACGCAGCCGCACAGATGCGCCGCACCAGCTTGTTTCGTTTCTTCGTATTTTGTTTCTTCACGCACCTTCCTCCTTTTTTTCTCTCTTTTTATCTCGCTTTTTATCCGGCTTCTGCCTCTCTCCACCGCGTATGGGATACGCACCCCGCTATACGAAGAAAGAGGGCGCACCCGCCCTCTTCCCCTTGCCTTTATTGAATCCCTTCCGGGTTGTTCTTCTGGAAGTTCCAGGAATCCGCACACATTTCCCGAATTCCCAGCCCTGCCGTCCATCCCAGCTCTTCTTTCGCTTTCGTCGCATCCGAATAGCAGGTGGCGATGTCGCCCGCACGCCGGGGCTTGATCTGATAGGGAATCTTCACACCCGTCGCCTCTTCGAAATTCCGGATGATATCCAGCACGCTGTATCCCACGCCGGTTCCCAGATTGTAGACGCAAAGGCCGCCATTTGCCTCCACTTTCTTCAGAGCCGCCACATGGCCTTTCGCCAGATCCACCACATGGATATAATCCCGAACACCCGTACCATCCGGTGTATCATAATCATCCCCAAACACGCCCAGCTCTGGAAGCTTGCCGATCGCAACCTGCGTGATATACGGCATCAGGTTGTTCGGAATACCCGTCGGATCCTCCCCCAGCTTCCCGCTGCTGTGTGCACCAATCGGGTTGAAATAACGGAGCAGGATCGTGTTCCATTCTGCATCCGCTGTATGGATATCCGTCAGGATCTGTTCGATCATGGATTTCGTCCACCCATAGGGATTCGTACATTGCCCCTTCGGGCAGTTCTCCGTGATTGGAATCTCGGCAGGATTCCCATACACGGTCGCGGAAGAGGAGAAGATCAGGTTCTTCACATCTGCGCGGCGCATTGCGTCAACCAAGCTGAGTGTCCCCGTAATATTATTATGATAATATTCCCAGGGCTTCTCCACGGATTCTCCAACCGCCTTCAACCCGGCAAAATGGATGACACAGGACACGTCTTCATCCGCAAAGATTTGATCCAGAAGCGGCCCGTCCAGGATATCGCCCCGATAGAACTTCACGTCCTTCCCCGTGATTTCCCGAATCCGGTCCACCGCTTTCTCGCTGGAATTGCAGAGGTTGTCCAGGATGACCACATCCCTTCCTTCCTGCAAAAGCTCCACGCAGGTATGGCTACCAATATAGCCCGCACCACCTGTCACAAGTATTGCCATAATACTTTGTTCTCCTTTCTGCCGCATTAAAGCGAAACGACGATCCTGGCTTTTGCGATATCCGGCAGTTCCTCCTCCTTCTTGGAGATGGAAAGCACGAAACGGATCCCAAACTTCTCGGAGATCACATCCAGTTTCTCCATCACCTGCACCAGGCCTTCATTGGTATCGATAAACGCGATGGTCAGGAAGCTGTCCAGGAAAATCTCCTCGATATCGCTGTTCTGGGAAATGACGCCGCTGAGGAAGCCAACGAACTCCTCTGTGGAAGTCAGGGCATAATCCGCCATATCAATCAGCCGGATCTTGGAGTCCAGCTCATACATATGCTGGCTGCTCTTGTCGATGTAGACAAGGGACCCCTCTGCCTTCTTCAGATCTTCTCCCACCCGATCCAGGAGCTTTTTCGTCTTTCCCTGCCCGGTAACGCCTGCGATGATCTCCACCATAACCAAATGTCCTCCTTGATTCAAACTATACGGACAGTCACGATCCACGGCTTCGGGCCGTGATAGCAACCGTATATTATTGCACTGGTACATCTGCGCACAGACAACCAGCCTCATGACCAGGCCGCCTCCACAAAGGACCCTGCTCACAAGCACGATATTCAGTGGACAGTATAACCTAACCATCCGCCGATTGCAACTGAAAATTGCAAAAATTTTTCACCGGCACACAGACACCTATTTATACATCTCCCGCCATTCCATATCCCCCCGGTCCAGGGACTTCACCAGAAGCTCTGCTGTGGCAAGATTCGTGGCGAGCGGAATATTGTGGGCATCACAGATCCGGACGATATTGTTGACATCCGGCTCATGGGACTTCGGCGTCAGCGGATCCCGAAGGAAGATGACGAGGTCAATCTCATTATGCTCAATCTGCGCCCCCAGCTGCTGGGTCCCCCCAAGATGGCCGGACAGGTACTTGTGGATGGACAGGCTGGTCACTTCCTCAATGAGCCTGCCTGTCGTACCAGTCGCAAACAGCGCATGTTTGCTCAGGATCCCCCGGTAAGCAATGCAAAAATTCTGCATCAGCTTCTTCTTTGCATCGTGTGCCACCAGTCCAATATTCATGTTCCATTCCCCCTTTTATTTGCGGTCATTCTACTTCATAAAACTTTTTCGCCTGCAGCGATACATTCAAAACAAATCCAATCCCGAAATACAGCGTCACCAGCGAGGTCAACCCATAGCTGACAAACGGCAGGGGCAATCCGGTGTTCGGAAACAGCCCCGTCACCACGCAGATATTCACAAATGCCTGGTAGCCGATCAGTGACGCCATCCCGATGCAGATCAGCTTCCCGGACAGATCCCGCGCCCGTGTTGCTGTATGAATACAGGCAATCACAACGGCAAACATCAAAATAATCAGCACGGTGGAGCCGATGAAGCCGATCTCCTCTCCCGCTACCGCAAAAATGAAGTCGGTATGGGGCTCTGGAATATAATTCCCGTTCTTTACGGAATCCACCCCTTCATTCCCCAGCCCTTTCCCGAACATCTGCCCGGAACCAATCGCCATAATCGAATTCATCTGCTGCCGGGACTTATCCGGATATCGCTCCGGAAAGAGCCAGGCAAGAATCCGGTCGCTCTGGTAGCCCCGCAGCAATGCAAAATTGTGGATCGTGCCAAAAATTCCAAAAAACGCGCCGCCAAAAATCGTCCCAAGCAGGGTCCCGACGATCTTGCTCGAAAGCCCTGCGTAAAACATCATCGTAAAGATAATCAGGAAGGTCACGATCGTCGTGGAAAGATCGGGTTCCCGGACAATCAGCAAAAGCGGCACGCCCGCCAGAATCGCCGTGATCACCAACCGCCGCATGGTATTCAGCTCTTCCTGATAGCGCTGCAGATACTTCGCGAAAAACAGCACCAGGAAAACTTTCCCCATCTCGGACGGCTGAAACCGCAGGCCGCCCGGAATCAGGATCCACCTGGTCGCTCCACCAACCGTATAGCCCACGCCCGGAACGAATACAAGTCCCAGCATGACCAGCGCCATCAGATAAAACAGCCATTCAAACGTGATCAGGAAGCTGTAATCAATGAAGGAAACCACCATCATCACCACCAGCCCAAGCACCATACCCACGATCTGCCGGCTTTGGTAGCTTTCATTTGCCGATCCCACAATGGCAATCCCCTGGATTGTCAGCAGCACCACGAAGATAATCAACCGGAAATTGTAATTTTTGAATCGATAATTCCGAAACATTACAGATTCTCCTGGTACTTCTCATAGAAAGAAACGCCCTCGATCTGGCCGCTGCGGATCTCATACACCATCGGCTCCGGTGTATCCTTGAAGAAAAAGTGCTTCTTTTTGGGCCGCTCCAGTTTCATCTCCAGCTGTCCGATCGAAAGATGCCCCTCTCCCGGCTCCATGGATATGATGAAAGAACTCTCTTTGTTCTTCCTGCCCGCACAAATGCTGCCGCACATCTCCCCCAGTACAATAATACTGCCCGCCGCCTGAAGCACGGCCTCATGTGCCACATCCCCCAGCACAATCAGGCTCTGGTCCGAAATAATGGTTTCTCCATTCTTGACTGACTTTGCCACAATCGTGGCATTTTCTTCAATTTTGTCATAATAAAACCGTTCGATCTGCTTCAGTGCCTTCGCGTCGCGCAGCCCATCCCGTTCTGTGACCAGCGTGATGACCACATCGGAATTATACTCGATCGCCTGGATGACCGCCTCCATCTGGTCGGCATCCAGATCCATGCCCGCTACGGACAGCACCAGATGGGCTGCTCCGAAGAAATCCCTTGCCGAAGCAAATTTCCCGCAGATGTCATAGATGATCGTTTCAAATTTCACATCCGGGTTCAACTGGAGCAAAAGCCCATGCGCCTGCCCCTTGATCAAACACGGCTCTTTCATGATTAAGAACTCCTTTGTGTGCTTATTTCTTGGCGATACTGCGATGCCATTATTCGGCTTTGCCGAAAAATGACACCGCTCTCATTTTTTAATCCGTCTGTCCCGCACTGGAAATCGACTCGTTCGCGCCGCCCTTCAGAAGCTCCAGGGAGGACTCCACCTTGAAGTAGACCCCCAGGATGTCCTTGGACACGGCCGCCGCATTGTGGGACGTGTATCCAAACGGGATGCGGGTCGCTACGGCGATCCGCGGGTTCTGGTAGGGCGCGTAGCCGATGAACAGGGCATGGTTCGGACGGGTCTTCACCTGCTGTGCCGTTCCGGTCTTTCCTGCCACTTCGATCGGGAACCCGTAGTATTCCAGCTTCAGGGAATCCGTCACCACTTCCCGCATCCCGGTATGGATGGCGTTCCAGCCGCCCGCCCCGATCGTATCCACCTTGTTCTTTACCTTTGCCTTGTACTTTTTCAGCGTCTTCCCGTCTGCATCCGTCGTATGATCCAGAAGGGTCAGTCCGTATACCGTGCCGCTGTTCGCAATCGCTGTGGCATAGCGTGCCAGCGCAATCGTTGTGATATTGTGGTTGGACTGCCCGATCGCCGCCATGACCGGGAACTCATCGGCAAGTTCCGAGGTGTTCTCTTCGATCTCCACCCCCGTCTTCTTGTCCAGTCCAAACATTCCCGCATATTTCTGCAGCCGGTCAATCCCTTTTTTGTCATTGTACACGCCGCCGCCCCCGGAAAGCCGCCAGCCCACTTCATAAAAGAAATAGTTGCACGAATCCCGGATCGCCCCGGACACCGTCAGTGGCCCGTGGTTTCCACGCGGATAAATCCAGCACTTCGGTTTGTTGCTGACCTTCTCATACACGCCTTTGTCCACAATGACCGTCCCCGTTGTGATGACACCCTCGGAAAGCCCCGCCACAGAACTGCAGGGTTTGAAGGTCGAACCGGGTGCCGTCCGCTGCTGCGTGGCATGGTTATACAACGGGTTTGCAAGATTCTGGTTCAGATAGGTATAATAGTCCGTATCCAGCGTGTTCGCCAGCCGGTTGTTGTCATAACCCGGATAGGTGACACAGGCCAGCACCGCACCCGTCCGCGTATCAATTGCGACCGATGACGCATTGCAGGGATCCAGCGCAAGGTCTCCCGGCGTGATCTCCATCGCCTTGATCCTGGATTTCAGGAAATCATACGCGCTCCGCGTGCCATTCAGCAAATCCTCCCGTGTCTTGCTGTCTTTTTTGAGAATCCCCTGGTCAAACAGGATCGCGCAAAGCTGCGCGCCCCGGATTTCATCTGCGAGTATCGCGTAGTGATACACCTGCTTCGCAAAATCCCTGGTTTCCGAAAGATCGGAAATAATCCGATCTACAAGCGCCGCATACAGCTCGCTTGCGTCCACATATTTTTCTGACCTTGCAAAACTCTCCGTGTCAATCCAGCCTCGTTCCAGCCCGTACATCAGGAAATCCCGCACAGACAGCTTTTCATCCTGCCATTTTTTGT
>CADBTO010000163.1 GCA_902797565.1 uncultured Lachnospiraceae bacterium | reverse complement strand
CTTTGATTGTGCATCGGAGCCGGACACGGACAGTCCAACGCAACTACATTATAATATATAAAAATTCTTCGTCTGTCAAGAACTTTTGTGAAGTTTTTTTCTTGTTTTTGCACAAAAATTCCCTTATACTGTGGAACTATACTGAGGAATTTTACCCTGAAGATTGGTAAGCGCACACAAAGGAGTTCTATCATGACAAAGGTTTTTGACAGGGAGCATATCCGGAATTTCTGCATCGTGGCACACATAGACCACGGGAAGAGTACCCTGGCCGACCGGCTCATCGAGCTGACCGGAACCCTGACCAAACGGGAAATGCAGTCCCAGGTTTTGGACAATATGGAACTGGAACGGGAGCGGGGCATCACGATCAAATCCCAGGCTGTCCGGATGCTTTACAAAGCAAAAAACGGAGAGGAATATATCTTCAACCTGATTGATACGCCGGGGCATGTGGATTTCAATTACGAAGTCTCCCGTTCGCTTGCCGCCTGCGACGGCGCGATCCTGATCGTGGACGCCGCGCAGGGCATCGAGGCACAGACTCTGGCAAATGTCTACCTTGCCCTGGATCACGATCTGGAAGTCCTTCCCGTCATCAACAAAATCGACCTGCCCAGTGCCGATCCGGACCGGGTCGCTGCAGAGATCGAAGACGTGATCGGGCTGGATGCGGAGGATGCGCCCCGGATCTCCGCAAAGACCGGAGAAAACACGGAAACCGTACTGGAAGAAATCATCCAGAAACTCCCGGCACCCTCCGGTGATGAGGCAAAGCCTTTGACGGCGCTGATCTTTGACTCCCTCTATGACCCCTATCGCGGCGTCATCGTATTCTGCCGGGTGATGGACGGGAAGCTGGCACCGGGCCAGCGGGTTCGGATGTGGGCAACCGGAGCGGAATTCGATGTCGTAGAGTGCGGATACTGTGGGGCAGGTGCCTTGCTTCCGGCAGAACAACTGGTTGCAGGCGAAGTTGGCTATATGACGGCAAGTATTAAGAATGTCAGTGACACAAGAGTGGGGGACACAATCTGCGATGCCAAAAACCTCTGCGAAAAACCTCTGCCCGGGTATAAAAAAGTCAATCCGATGGTATACTGCGGCCTGTACCCGGCAGATGGCGCGAAATACCCGGATCTTCGGGACGCACTCGAGAAATTGCAGCTGAACGACGCCTCCCTCTTTTTCGAACCAGAAACTTCGGTAGCACTGGGCTTTGGCTTCCGCTGCGGCTTTCTGGGGCTTCTGCACCTGGATGTCATCGAAGAGCGGCTGGAACGGGAATACGACCTGGATCTGGTCACAACAGCGCCTTCCGTGGTCTACAAGGTACACAAGACCGACGGCAGCCAGCTGTCTTTGACCAACCCCTCCAATCTTCCGGATCCAAGCGAAATTGAATATATGGAAGAACCGGTCGTGGACGCGGAGATCATGGTGACCAGCGAATACATCGGCCAGATCATGGACCTGTGCCAGGAACGGCGCGGAAAATATATCTCGATGGAATATATGGAAGAAACCCGTGCCCTGATTAAATACGTCCTGCCTCTGAACGAAATTATTTATGACTTTTTTGACGCATTGAAATCCCGCTCCCGCGGCTATGCTTCATTCGACTATGAACTCAAGGGCTATGAGCGCTCGGAACTGGTGAAGCTGGATATCCTGATCAACCATGAGACCGTGGACGCCCTGTCCTTTATTGTATTCAAAGACACCGCCTATGACCGGGGCCGGCGGATGTGCGAGCGCCTGAAAGAAAAAATCCCCCGCCATCTGTTTGAAATCCCGATCCAGGCAGCCATCGGCAGCAAGATCATTGCACGGGAAACTGTCAAGGCAATGCGCAAAGATGTCCTGGCAAAATGTTATGGCGGGGACATTACGCGGAAAAAGAAACTCCTTGAGAAGCAGAAGGAAGGGAAGAAACGGATGCGCCAGGTCGGCAACGTGGAAATCCCCCAGGAAGCTTTCATGAGTGTGTTGAAGCTGGATGAGGAAAAATAAACGAGGAACAAAAAATGGAATTTGAATTATATATCCATATTCCGTTCTGCTTGAAGAAATGCCTGTACTGCGATTTTCTGTCCACCTGTGGTGAAACGCCGGACGTGATTGACGAATATATGGAAGCGCTCTGCACGGAAATCAAATGGCAGGGGAAGCGCTACCGGGGTGTCGTCACATCCATCTACATTGGCGGCGGAACCCCCAGCATTGTCCCTCTGGGGCATATCGAGACGATGATGCGGACCATCCTGACCTCCTTCCGGGTGCGGCGGGACGCAGAAATCTCGATGGAAGTAAACCCCGGAACCGTCACGGCCACAAGCGCCGTCTTCTACAAAAACTGCGGGATCAACCGGATCTCGATCGGGCTGCAGAGCGCGAACGACGAAGAACTGAGGCTGCTGGGACGGATCCACAACTTCGACCGGTTTGTGGAGACCTATACCCATCTGCGGCGCGCCGGATTTGACAATATCAATATTGACATCATGACCGGGCTGCCGGGACAGACCCCCGCAAAACTTGCGGAAACCCTCTCCAAAGTATTGATCCTGAAGCCAGAGCATATTTCCGCTTACTCGCTCATGATCGAACCCGATACGCCTTTCTATGAAAAGTACGGAGAAGACGCAAAACGCCAGGAACAGGGGCTGCCCACCAAAGAGCTCCCGACTGAAGACGAGGCTTACGAACTGATGAAGCGGACACAGATGACGCTGAAAAACTTCGGATTCAACCAGTATGAAATCTCCAATTACGCAGTACTGGGGCGGGAATGCCGCCACAACATCGGATACTGGACCCGGGTGCCTTATATCGGGATCGGACTTGGCGCGGCATCGCTGCTCCATCCGGAGATGGAAGAGAACATCCTGGGCAGGGGCAGCCTGGAACACCGTATGACCAATACCAGGCATCTATATGACTACATTGATGATGCACTCATACTTGCAGACATTGACGCAAAGACATTCTGGATGGATGTACCAATCTATGACGGCAATATTGACGTAATCCCAGAAGACGCGATGGCAGAGTACTGTTACCTTGGGATGCGGATGACTGACGGAATACGAAAAAACGATTTCTATCGACAGTTCGGAGAACGGGTCGATGTCATATATAAAGATGCCTTGGCAAAATTGACAAGGGAAGGGCTCTTGAAAGAAGAAAACGGGAGAATTTTCCTGACAGACAACGGTTTAGACCTGTCAACTTACGCTTTGTCAGAATTTATACTTGAAAGTGAAGACTCGATGTGATATGCTGAGAAACGGTGTGTTTTACACCGGAACCCAATCATTATCCCTTACCTGGTTTCCGGGAGGATCCGTCCCGTTGCTCGGCTTGGGATGTAAACAAAAAAAGGAGAAATACCATGATTAAACCAGAAAAGAAAACAGCCATCATCAAGGAATATGCCCGGGGCGAGGGTGATACCGGATCTCCCGAAGTACAGGTTGCTGTGCTGACCGCACGGATCAAGGAGCTGACTGAGCACCTAAAGGAGAATCCGAAGGACTTCCATTCCCGCAGGGGCCTTCTGAAGATGGTCGGCCGCCGCAGAAATCTGCTTTCCTACCTCAAGAAGAAGGACATTGAGCGTTATCGTTCCCTGATCGAACGGCTTGGGCTGCGGAAGTAATGGGGGCTGTGATGAGAAAGACATACGAAATGGACCTGGGTGGCCGCCCTTTGAAAATCGAAGTCGGAAAGGTATGCGCCCAGGCAAATGGAGCTGTCATGATCTCCTATGGAGAAACGACCGTCCTTTGTACTGCCACAGCTTCAGACAAACCCAGGGAAGGAATCGATTTCTTCCCCCTCTCTGTTGAATTTGAAGAGAAATTCTATGCCGTGGGAAAAATTCCCGGCGGGTTCAACAAACGGGAAGGGAAACCTTCTGAGAACTCCGTTCTGACCGCACGGGTCATTGACCGTCCGATGCGCCCCCTGTTCCCGAAGGATTTCCGCAACGACGTAACCTTAAACAACCTTGTCATGTCTGTAGATCCTGACTGCCGTCCGGAGATTACAGCAATGATGGGCACGGCGATCGCCACGGCAATCTCGGATATTCCGTTTGAAGGCCCCTGCTGCATGACGCAGATGGGGATGAAAGACGGACAGCTTCTGATCAATCCCGGACAGCTGGACTGGGATACGGGAGACCTGCGGCTGACCGTTGCCTCAACAGAGGAAAAAGTTATCATGATCGAAGCGGGTGCCAATGAAATCCCGGATGACGTCATGATCGATGCCATCTACAAGGCACACGATGTAAACCTCTCCATTCTCCGGCTGATCCGGCAGATGATGGAGGAGGTGGGCAAAGAGAAGTTCAGCTATGAAAGCTGCGCAATCCCGGATGCACTGTTTGAGGAAATGAAGCAGATCGTTCCTCCGGAAGAAATGGAAGTAGCGGTCTTCACAGACGACAAACAGACCCGCGAGAAAAATATCAAAGAGATCACAGAAAAACTGGAAGCCGCATTTGCGGAAAAAGAAGATTATCTGGCAGTGCTTTCCGAGGCAGTGTACCAGTATCAGAAGAAGACCGTACGCAAGATGATCCTCAAAGACCACAAGCGTCCGGATGGCAGGGCGATTGATGAAATCCGTCCGCTGGCTGCAGAAGTAGACCTGATCCCCAGGGTGCATGGCTCCGCAATGTTTACCCGTGGACAGACCCAGATCTGCGATATCGTGACACTGGCTCCCCTTTCCGAAGCACAGCGGGTGGAAGGCCTCGATGAGAACATCACGGAAAAACGTTATCTCCACCAGTACAACTTCCCTTCCTATTCTGTCGGCGAAACCAAACCTTCCAGAGGGCCGGGACGGCGGGAGATCGGGCATGGGGCACTTGCAGAGCGTGCGCTTTTGCCGGTGCTTCCTTCCAAGGAGGAATTCCCCTATGCGATCCGTGCGGTGTCTGAGACCTTCGAATCGAATGGCTCTACATCCATGGCATCCACCTGCGCGTCCTGTATGTCTCTGATGGCAGCAGGCGTTCCGCTGAAGCGGATGGTTGCAGGAATTTCCTGCGGGCTTGTGACAGGCGAAACAGACGATGATTATCTGGTTCTGACCGATATCCAAGGGCTCGAAGACTTCTTCGGGGATATGGACTTCAAGGTGACCGGAACCACCGAAGGCATTACGGCGATCCAGATGGATATCAAGATCCATGGATTGACCCGTGCCATCGTGGAAGAGGCGATCCGTCGTACCCACGAAGCAAGGCTGTTTATTATGGACAACTGCATGAAGAAGGCGATTGCTGAACCGCGGAAAGAGGTTTCCCCGTATGCGCCGAAAATCATCCAGATCAAAATTGATCCGGAGAAGATCGGAGATGTCATCGGACAGCGCGGTAAGACCATCCAGGAAATCCAGGAGCGGACCAGCGTCAAGATCGACGTGGACGAGGATGGCTCTGTTTCCATCTGCGGTGTGGATTCCGAGGGCATGCAGGAAGCAAGGCGCATGATTGAGATCATCACCACGGAATTTGAGAAAGGGCAGGTTCTGACCGGAAAAGTTGTTTCCATCAAAGAATTTGGCGCCTTCCTGGAGTTCGCTCCGGGCCGCGAAGCGATGGTGCATATCTCAAAGATCTCGCGCCGCCGCATCGACCATGTGGAAGATGTCCTGACGCTTGGCGACGTCGTTCGCGCCGTCTGCCTTGGCAAGGACCGTCAGGGACGGGTTTCCTTCAGCATCAAGGATGTGCCGTAAATACTGGAAAAATACCCTTATAATATTGCTGCCGGGACTTCCGGCAGCTCTTCTTTTTTATCGCACGGGCAAATATCTTTGTCCCCCTGCTCAATTTGTAAAACGTTTGAAATCATGAACCATATGTATGACTGTATCGTAGCCGGCGGCGGACCTGCCGGAATGATGGCAGCAATCGCTGCTGCGGAGGCGGGCGAGCGGGTGCTGCTGCTGGAAAAAAATGAAAAACTCGGAAAAAAACTCTATATCACCGGAAAAGGCAGGGGAAATTTCACAAATACTGCCTCTATGGATGATTTCATGGAAGCTGTCGTTTCCAACCCAAAATTCCTTTATTCCGCACTCTATGGATTTTCCAATGAACAGGTGCTTGCATTTTTTGCAGAAAATGGATGTCCCTACAAAATAGAGCGGGGCGGCAGGGCATTCCCCGCCTCAGACCACGCCTCAGACCTGACACGGGCACTGGAGAAGAGGATGCATGCATGCGGCGTACAAATCTGGCTCCATACCCGGCTTTCGCGCATCCTTCTGGAAGATGGCAGGGTGTGCGGGGTGGAATGCAAAAGCAAGGGTCAGGTCAATCAAGTACCCGCAAAACGCCTCATCCTCGCCACCGGCGGACTATCCTACCCATCCACGGGCAGCAGCGGGGACGGACACAGGATTGCGGAAGGCATCGGGCATACGATCCAGACCTGCCGCCCGGCACTGGCACCGCTTGTCACAAAAGAGTCCTATATCCCGAAGCTTCAAGGGCTTTCCTTGAAAAACGTCAGCCTGACGATTGATCCTCCTGAAATGCAGGGAGCAAAACCTGCAGCAACGACAGGGCAGCCCACGGGACCGGCAACGCAGCCCGCAGCAAATCCTGCACAGGCCACTGGAACGACCACGCAGCCCGCAGCCAGAAAGCACAAAAAAAAGTCCGGCTCCGCGCGAAGAAAACCACTGTACTATGGCTTTGGAGAAATGCTCTTTACGCATTTTGGAATTTCCGGACCTATCGTACTTTCTGCTTCAAGCAAGATCGGACGTTTCCTGGATACTCCGGCAGCAGCTGGAAGTTCTACGAATCCAACTTCCAGCGAGCTTTGCGAGCTGCCGGCACGAATCGACCTGAAACCCGCCATTTCCTTCGAAGAACTGGATTCTCGGATTATGCGTACCATCCAGGAGAACCCCGCAAAAGCCGCAAAGAATCTCTTTTCCCATCTGCTGCCCGGCAAGCTGATCCCTGTTTTCTGCAGTCTTCTGGAGACACAGGCAGGGATTGCAATGGATAAAAAACTGTCTATGCTCACAAAAGAAGAGCGGGACGCAATCACGCAGCTGCTCAAAGGATTCCCCCTGACCATAGTCGGGATCCGCGGATTTGAAGAAGCAATCGTTACTTCCGGTGGAATATCCGTGAAAGAAGTAAATCCACACACGATGGAATCAAAAATAATTTCAGGATTGTATTTTTCTGGAGAACTTCTGGATGTCGATGCTTTAACAGGTGGATACAACTTGCAGATTGCGTTCTCCACAGGTTATCTGGCCGGCAGTTCTGGTGTGTTAGAAAAATAGTACAAGGAGATATCAGATGATGGAACATTTCAATATTGCAATCGACGGCCCCGCTGGTGCCGGGAAAAGCACCCTGGCCAAAAAGCTGGCACAGGAACTGTCCTGTGTGTATGTGGATACCGGCGCGATGTACCGTGCCCTGGGCGTCTATTTTTCCCGCCTTGGCCTGGATCTGGCAGATGAAGCAGCCGTCTCCGAAGCGGTTTCCGGAGCGACTGTATCACTGTCCTATCAGGACGGTGTACAACAAGTCTTTTTGAATGGCGAGGATGTCTCAGCCGTGATCCGCAGCGAGGAAGCAGGGCTTGCTGCCAGCAGGACATCTGCCTACCCGGCAGTCCGGGCACAGCTGACACAGCTGCAGAAGGATCTTGCTGCCAAAGAAAACGTGGTCATGGACGGGCGGGACATTGGCAGCGTCGTGCTGCCGGACGCCCAGCTGAAAATCTACCTGACCGCGAGCTCCCGGGTACGGGGCAGCCGGCGGTTTGAGGAACTGAAGGCCAAGGGTGAAAACCCGGATCTTTCCCGGATCATTGCGGACATTGAACAGCGTGACGAGCAGGATAAGACCCGGAAGGTCGCTCCCCTGATCCAGGCAGAAGACGCAGAACTGCTCGATTCCTCGGATCTGGATATTAACGGCGTGCTGGAACGGATGCGGGAGCTTTGCCGCAGCCATGGTATTCTCTAGGAGAATTAGTACACTATGGAAGTAATACTTGCAAAATCTGCCGGATTCTGTTTTGGTGTCAAACGTGCCGTTGCGCTTCTGGAGCAGACACTGGCATCAGAACAGCCGCCCATCTACACCTATGGCCCGATCATCCACAACGCGCAGGTCGTTCAATCGTTCCAGGACCGCGGTGTCCTGCATATGGAAGAGGGCAGTGACCCATCAACATACAGCCCTGGTACAGTAGTGATCCGTTCCCATGGCGTTGCAAGGCAGGTTATCCTGGATATCAAAGCCGCCGGACACCGGATCATCGATGCCACCTGCCCCTTTGTTTCCAAGATCCAGAAACTCGTGGAAACCCATACGCAGCAAGGGATACAGGTCATTCTGCTGGGGGATGGGACGCATCCGGAAGTCCAGGGGATACTGGGTTATGCATGCCCCCGTGACCTGGTTCATGTCTGCAATGATACGGAACAGATTGCAGAAATGCAACTGGACAGCAGTAAGTTGATCGTCGTTGCCGCGCAGACAACATTTAATTACAAGAAATTTCAAGAATGTATTGAAATTCTAAAAGAAAACAATTATAATATAAAGGCTCTTAATACAATCTGCAATGCCACGGAGGAACGCCAGATCGAGGCATCACAAATTGCTGGGGAAGTAGACGTGATGTTTGTGATTGGCGACAAGCACAGTTCCAATTCTCGAAAACTATATGAGATCTGCAGGGAACGGTGTGTGGGTACGAAGTTTATCCAGACAAAAGAAGATGTTGATTTGTCGGTTTTATCATCCACAGAAACAGTCGGTATTACAGCAGGGGCATCAACCCCAGTAAATATTATCGAGGAGGTTACAAAAAAATGTCGGAAATGAGCTTTGATGAAATGTTGGAGGAATCGTTGATCACGATTCGCAACAACGATATCGTGAAAGGTACCGTGATTTCAGTAAAGCCAGATGAAATCGTACTCAACATCGGGTACAAGATGGACGGTGTGATCACCAGGTCGGAATACTCCAATGACGGGAATGTGGATCTTTCCACAGTCGTGTCCGAAGGAGACGAGATGGAAGCCATCGTTATCAAAGTCAATGAGACCGAAGGGCAGGTTGTCCTGTCTTACAAGCGCCTGGCTCAGGAGAAGGGCAACAAGCGTCTGGAAGAAGCATATGAGAACCATGAAGTCCTCAAGGCAACTGTGGAGCGCGTCCTCAACGGCGGACTTTCCGTGACTGTGGACGAAGCAAAAGTCTTCATCCCTGCAAGCCTGGTTTCGGACACCTTCGAGCGGGATCTCGGGAAGTACAAGGATCAGGAGATCGAATTCGTCATTACAGAGTTCAATCCCCGCAAGCGCCGCATCATCGGCGACCGCAAGCAGCTT
>CADBTO010000162.1 GCA_902797565.1 uncultured Lachnospiraceae bacterium | reverse complement strand
GGATGCCCGTCCTTTTTCGTAATGACGATCAGATCCAGCCGGGGCGGAAGCTTCCCCAGATCGAGTTCGCTGGCATAGTCGTACAGTTCGTGCCCCAGGTCCAGCTCCATAAAACCGTAAAACGCATTGTGCCAGGCCTTGCGCTCCTCTTCCTCTGCTTCGGAGATGCCGTCCTGCCCTGCTGCCTTGCCGTCAAAGTGTCTCGGGTACAGCTTATGCCGCACCCCTCGCCAGAAAAACGCCCTGCCAGCAATCTCTCTGGCAGGGCGTTTCCCGAACACTTATTTCGAGTCCGCCTTCATCTCAGCGAGGGCCTTCCGGACCTCCTCCTTCTGTGCAGGCGTCTTCGCTTTTTTCATCATAAACTTCTCGAAGATTTCCTCCGCACGATCATCGGACTTCCCGTATTCCACCATCTTATGCTGGATCTCTTCCAGCAGGGAGCCCGGAAGCTTCGAATTATCGGAAACACCGATCAGGAATGCTGCAAGCGCACTCTCTTCTTCCTCGATCAGCTTGTTCATGCGATCCATATCCTTCGTTTCTGCTTCCACTTCCTTCGTAAGGGATGTGAACTTCTTGTACAGCTCCTTCTCATCCGGATCCAGGTTGTCCTTGTGTTCCTTCCAGACCCGCTTCGCAAGATCCTTCATGCTGTCGACAAGCTTCACCTCAGAGAGGCCATTCTTTACCAGGTCCACTGCCATCACCAGACCATCAAAGATACCCATAATCTTTTTCCTCCTGTTTTCCGGGCAGGACATTGACTGCTGCCCATACCATTTCAAGCTACGCTGGAATTATACACCTTCTTCCGGGCCAATGCAAGCAGAAAATCTTCTCGTCAATGACGCAGCTTCCGACACATTTCACTGTACGCCCCGCCCCATTACCGGTCCTCCCGGAAATAGGACAGCCCCAGGCTTGCAGGCGGCTGGTTCTCGCGCTTGTTGTTGATGCTGGTCAGGATTAGCATCAGGATCGTTGCGAGAAACGGGGCCATCTGGTAGATTTCTTTAATCGCAAGATTCGTCCCTGCAGGAATAAACATATGCAGGATGTACAACCCGCCAAATGCGATCGAAGCCCAGATACTGTGGACAGGCTGCCAGATGGTGAAGATCACGAGCGCGATCGCCAGCCAGCCACGGTCGCCAAATGCGTTATTGGACCAGACGCCGCTGGCATAGTCAAAGACGTAATACAGCCCGCCCAGTCCGGAGATCATCGCCCCGATACAGGTGGCAGTATATTTATAACGTGTCACGTTGATGCCTGCGGCGTCCGCTGTTGCCGGGCTTTCCCCAACTGCGCGGAGGTTCAGCCCGGTCCGCGTATGGTTCAGCACATACGAAACGCCAAGCGCAATCAGGATCGCGGCATAGGCAAGAAAGCTGTAGGAAAAGAAAATCTTCCCCACCCATCCGAGGCTTCCGGCAAATGGAAGCTTCGCGGCGAAAAGCGCACTGGTTTTTGAAAGCGCGATGGAAGGCAGGTCTGCATGGGACAGCTTGATCAGGGAGCCCCCGAAGAAATTGCCAAAGCCAATCCCGAATGTCGTCATCGCAAGCCCTGTGACATTCTGGTTCGCGCGCAGGGAAACCGTCAGGAAGCAATAAAGCAGCCCCATGAGCAGGCTGCCCACAAGGCAGCAGACCAGCGGGATCGCAATACCAAGGAAGGGATTAAGTGTCTTTCGCCCTGTCTCATACAGGAATGCACCGATTACGCCGCATATCCCGCCCACGTACATAATGCCCGCTGTTCCCAGATTCAGGTGCCCGCTTTTTTCCGTCAGGGTTTCCCCAACGCTTCCGTACATCAGTGGGATCCCCTGCCCCACTGCCCTGGGGATGAATCGAATCAAAAAGCCAAGCATCAGGCAGCCTCCTTTCCGGTTTTGCTCCGCGTAATCTTATAATTGAGGAAGAAATCACATCCCAGAATGAAAAACAGGATGATTCCTGTGATAATATCCCCAAACGACTGGTTCAGCCCGAAGATCGTTGTAATCTCCGAACTGCCGCCCTGCAGGAAAACCAGCAGGAACGTTGTTGCCACCATGACGATCGGGTTGAACCTTGCCAGCCAGGCGACCATAACCCCGGTAAAGCCACGCCCGCCGATGATCGTCGTCGTAAGCGTGTGGTCTGTTCCGCCAACCAGCAGAAGCCCTGCCACACCGCAAAGCGCACCGGAAAGCAGCATAGTCCGGATGACAACATGGTTGATCTTGATACCGACATACCTTGCCGTAGGCTCCGACTCGCCAACGACAGACAGCTCATACCCCTGTTTGGAATAGCGCATATAAACATAGACCAGAATTGTGACCACAGCAACGATGAGTACATTCAACAGGTACTTGTTTCCGCCAATCATGGGAAACCAGCCGGCCTTCGAACTCTGGTTGATGATCCCGATCTTGCCGGAACCCTTCGGCACTTCCCAGCGGATAATAAAATATGCCACAAGCTGTGTTGCCACATAATTCATCATCAGGGTAAACAGGGTTTCATTCGTGCCAAAATTTGCCTTAAAAAATGCCGGGATCAGTGCCCAAAGCATACCGCAGGCAATCGAGGCAAGCACCATCAGCAGGATTAAAACCCCGCCTGGAACGCGGTCCCCCACCAGGATCATACAGCTTGCCGCGCCAAGCGCCCCCATCAGTGCCTGCCCGTCTCCGCCGAGGTTCCAGAAACTCATACGGAATGCCGGTGCGAGTGCCAGCGAGATGCAGAGCAGGATCGACATATTCTGCAGCAGCATCCAGATGCGGCGGCTTGTGCCGAAATTCCCTTCGATCATGGTTCCATAGACGCTGATCGGGTTCAATCCCGTCGCCGCCATGGTAATAAAGCCACATACCACAAGCGCAAGGACGATACCTGCAAAACGGATCCCAAGCGCCTTTTGCCATGGCAGGCCCGTCCGCCTGGATATATGGAATACAGGCGTTTTGTCGTGCGTTTTACTGTGCATCCGTCCCACCTCCCACACTGGTCATCAGGAAACCAATCTCCTGTTTGTCCGTTTTCCGCGCGTCTACAATCCCGGATACCTGACCATCACAAAGTACCAGGATCCTGTCACAGAGTTCCAGTAGTACATCCAGATCCTCACCCACATAGACCACTGCTACACCCGATTTTTTCTGCTGGTTGATCAGGTCATAAATCGTATATGAGGAATGAATATCCAGCCCCCGTACCGCATATGCTGTCAAAAGTACCGTCGGTGCATTGGCGATTTCTCTTCCGACCAGGACTTTCTGTACATTTCCTCCGGAAAGCTTCCGCACCATCGTAGCGATGCCGGGCGTGTTGACTTCCAGTTTTTCCACAACCTGCTCCGCAAGTTCCCTGGGAGCCTTCCGATCCGTGAAGATGCCCTTCCCGTTCCGGAAAGAGCGGAGCATCATATTATCCGCAAGATCCATATTCCCCACAAGGCCCATTCCGAGTCGGTCCTCCGGAACGAAGGCAAGGGAGACGCCCAGCTCCATAATGGCCTGCGGATCTTTCCCGACCAGCTCCTCTTCCTTTCCATCTTCATCCAGATAGCGGATGGAACCGCTTTCTATCGGCTGCAGGCCCGCAATCGCTTCCAGCAGTTCTTTCTGCCCGTTTCCCGCCACCCCGGCAATTCCCAGGATCTCGCCGCTCCGGGCATGGAAACCGACATTCTGAAGTTTCACCACCCCGTCCTCGCTCTTTACCGTCAGCCCTTCCACCACGATGCGATCCCGGGGTTTTTTGGGAATCGGACGCTCGATGTTCAAAGATACAGCATGCCCCACCATAGCATCCGTCAGTTCCTGCGCGTTTACTTTGTCCGTATCCATCGATGTGATATACCTGCCATGTCGCAGGATCGCAACCCGGTCGGATATCTCAAGCACTTCTGCCAGCTTGTGTGTAATGATAATCACGGATTTCCCGTCCTGCTTCATATTTCGAAGCACGCCAAAAAGCGTCTGCGTCTCCTGCGGGGTCAGCACGGCAGTCGGTTCATCCAGGATCAGCAGGCTCGCACCGCGATAGAGGACTTTCACAATTTCCACCGTCTGTTTTTCCGAAACGGACATATCATAGATTTTCTTGGATGGATCCATAGAAAACCCGTATTTTTCACAGATCTCTTCGATCCGTGCCGCAGATTTTTTCAGATCCAGCTTTCCTTCCTCTTCCAGACCCAGGACGATATTCTCTGTGGCAGTCAGCACATCCACAAGCTTGAAATGCTGGTGGATCATGCCAATGTCCAGTGAAAACGCATCCCTTGGCGAAGCAATCACGACCTGTTTCCCGTTTGCGTAAATCTCCCCCTCATCCGGGAAATAGATGCCGGAAATCAGATTCATCAGGGTCGTCTTTCCAGACCCGTTTTCCCCCAGCAGCGCAAGGATCTCGCCCTTGTATACGTCAAGGCTGATATCCTCATTCGCCGCGACCTCCCCAAAACGTTTTGTCACATGCTTTAGCTGCAGCACTGGTTCTTTTTTTTCCAAAACTTTCGTCCCTCATTCTTCCATCCGTCTTCCATTTGTCGATACAAATTCCCGCCTGTTCCCCCCGCGAGCCGTCGGCCGTCTCTGCCGGCATACGCCTTTCGGCGTCTCTGCGAAAAACCGGCGCAGGACTCGTCCTGCGCCGGTTTGCAGCCAGGGATGCCCGGCTCTCCGCCGTGCGTCCTGATCGAGGATTACATTGCCGTATCAAGCAAGTTGATGCCATCAATCTTCAGGTCAAAATACGGTGCACTGCGGAACACCGATTCCTGGAACGCCCCATCCTTGATCGCTTCCGTATCACCCTGGTACTCTGCATCCGTATCCACATCTGCCATATAGGAATCCAGCACATTCCCATCCACAGAGAATGTCTTCGTGTCAAACACTTGTGTGGAACCGTCGATCAGTGCTTTTTTCACCTCTTCGAGCTTCTCCGCTGTGCCCTTTGCGGCAACCTTCTCGTTGACATCGCTCAGCAGCACGGACTCGTTATCCAGGGAGCCAACCCAGTCCGTATCAATTGCTTTGCCGTCCTTTACCGCGTTCATCGCATAGGTATAATACGGTGCCCAGTTGATCCGGGAGGAAACCAGGAATGTGTTCGGGCATGCGTCCTGTGTGGATCCATTGTAAGAAACATCCGGTACGCCGGCATTTTCGCAGGCAGTCGGTGCACCCATGGAATCCGCATGCTGGCTGATCAGCTTGCAGCCGCCATCAATCAGTGCCTGTGCGCCTTCCTTTTCCTTGGTTTCATCATACCAGGAACCCGTGAAGGTGACATCCATCGTCACAGACGGGCAGATGCTCTTCGCGCCAAGGAAGAAGCTGGTATAGCCTGAAATCACTTCGGCATAGGTAAATGCGCCCACATAGCCCATTTTTGCTTCGTCTTCCGTAAATTCGCCTGCTTCAATCATCTCATTCAGCTTCATCCCGGCAGCCACACCTGCCAGATATCGTCCCATATAGATCGAAGCAAATGCGTTATGGTAATTGTCCAGGCCTTCCGTATGCGCCTTCGTGCCTGTTGCGTGGCAGAACTGCACCTCCGGATTTTCAGTCGCTGCCTGGATCAGGTAATCCTCATGGCCAAAGCTGTCCGCAAAGATCAGGTTGCAGCCGCGATCCACCATATTCATGGCTTCCTCATAACACTCCTGCCCTTCCGGAATATCTGTGGAAATGAAATAGGTCTCGCCTTCCTTCAATCCCGCTGCCTCGCAGGACTCCTTAAATCCGTTGATAAAGTTCTGGTCGTAGGTTGCATTCTCGTCATGCAGGCAGATCAGCCCTGCCACAACAGCCGTGCCGCCGTCTTCCGTCTTCTCCTCCTGGCTGGACTGCGTATCACCGCTTCCGCCGCTTCCACCGGAACCACCACATCCCGTCAGTGCGCCAAAGCCCATCATCAATGAAAGTCCCAGAGCCAGAATCTTTTTGGTGAATTTCATGAAAAAACCTCCTCGACTATATAAGTCTGCTATTCCTGTCAGTCGCAGGCAAATACAATGCCACTTTCTGGATCCATATCAGCGATGCGCGCCAGGGACTCCACACGGATTCCCCGATCCCGCAATTTCTTCCCGCCATCCTGGAATGCTTTCTCGATCACAATTCCGGCCCCCACCACTTTGGCATGGGCCTGTTCGCATAAAGAAAGCAGACCTTCGAGTGCACAACCGTTCGCAAGGAAGTCGTCAATGAGCAGGACAGTGTCCCCTTCGCCCAGAAACTGCTTCTCCAGGATCACAT
>CADBTO010000161.1 GCA_902797565.1 uncultured Lachnospiraceae bacterium | reverse complement strand
TCCAGCTCCCGGAATGCCTTTGCCTGCCACTCCTGTGCCTCTGTTGCATCTTTCCTGCCAGCCTTCAATGCCTCCCTTGCCTGTTCCACGTCCTTCGCCGATGTCTTCAGCTTTTCATACTCTTCCATGGATTTTGGCTTCTCGCGCAGGATCTTTGCCGCCTGATCCGTGATTTCCGTCGTTTTCTGGATGACCTTGCTGCTCTCATTCATCCGGTCCCAGATCTCGTCCCGCTTTTTCAGCAGGTCCGTCATATCCTGCATTGCCGAAGCCTGCATCTTCCGGTACTTCTCAGCCTTGGACTGTTCGTATTTCCGGATCTGCTCCATCTCCTGTGCGCCCGTCCGGTTCTGCCGGAACTCCTTTGCGCGCGCCTTGATCTTGGGTTTCAGCCATGAATAGAAGCCGGCACCGCCGCCCATTGCCTCGCTCTTGTATGCCTCGCGTGCCTCCTCGTCCGTGGATGCTGCGTTGAGTGCCTCGATGCGCCTTGCATGTTTGGAGGACCCCTCCTCGATCCGGCTGCCCTCAAAGATCATAATCTGCTCCGGCGTGATCTTCTGTTTCAGCTTCTTTTCCAGATACTTGTCATAGCCGGTCTCATGGCTGATACCAAAGATCTTGCGTGCCTGCTTCTTGCCTTTCTCCCCGGCCCAGGTTCCATCCCTGCTTTCGAGTGCGTTGTACTGCTCCAGAAGCTCCTTGTACGGCGTCCCGTTCTTCTTCGCTTCCGCGATCAGCTTCATCCGCTTCCCGTGCTTGGACTCGTCCGCATACTCCGCCTTGTATTCCTCCACATAGCGCATAATCTTTTCCGGCGTCACGGACTTCGACTGGAGTTCATGGTCCAACGCTTCTTTATAGAAGTCCTTCTTCTTGATCTTGTCCAGTCCACGGCCTGTCTTGTATTCCAGGAAGCCGATCATATCGTCATAACCATGCTCGCCCTTCCGTTTTACATTCAGCATCCACTCCTTCCCACCGGCATCCAGGAAGACTTTCCGCACCTTGACCGGATCTTTCTTGTCCTCTTCGGACATCGCCGCCACGGCTTCATACGCCCCTTTCCGCTCCAGCCGCCCGGCACCCCTGGAAGTCATATACGCCTCCAGAACCACCTTCGCCGTTGCAGGATTGGAAAAGTCCGGCGTCCGGAGTGACTTAATGTACTCCTTCACATAGGCAGATGCCGGTTCCGGCTCGACCCCGCGGGTCTTCCCCAGCCGCTCGTATGTGACCGTGTGCGCCGAGTAGTAAGCCGGTCGGAGTCCGTTCATATAATTGATCAAAACCTGCGTTTTGTGCTCATCCTGGTCAAATTCCTCATCCTTCGCGCTGTTTCCAAGAATCCGGTTCTCCAGCATCAAATACCACATCCGCTCCTGATGCTTTCTGGACTTCTTCGGGTTCGTCTTCTGGAGGGACAACGCCTTGTCCTGTTCATACGTAACGAATTTACCCAGATCCACAAGCGGCGCGATCCCCCGGACATCTTTCCCGGCCTTGTCCAAAAAGTCCGCGTAGGCCTTCCGGACAGCCTTGTCCGTATTGTATTTCTCCTGGATATCCTCCATCGTGTATCCCTTGCCGTCGGCGTAATTCGCGATCATTTCGATCATCTTCGCGGCACTCAGCTGCTTATACTGGTGCGCCGGATCTTTGAAATCATCCAGCTCTGTTTTTCTGAAGCCAAACGACACGTCCTTGAGGACTGACTCAAAATCCTTCGTGGATTCTGCAAGCATGTCTGCGCGTTTCTGCTCGTTCTCCTCTTTCTCCCAGCTTGCCTTGTCCGCGCGAAGCTTCTTCAGAAGCGGATACCAAAGGGCGTTCTTTTCGTCCGCCTTCATCTGCTGTTCCTCGACATACGTCTGGAAATCTTCTTCCGGAATCCCCTGGTCCAAAAACGCGGTCCAGACCTCTTCCAGTTCCTTCCGGACCTTCTTGTTGAACGGCGCATTCAAACTCTTCCGTTCATCTATAGAGAGGTCGTCATACATCTTCTGGATCTCATCCACCTTTTTCAGGACTTTTTTCGCCTCTTTTTCGAAGCGTTCCTTCTCATATGCCTCCAGGCTGTCCAGCGCAGCCTCCTCATCAGAAAAAATGTCCACATCCATTCCGAATTCCGCAATATGCGTTGTCAGCCCGCCGTCTTCGTCCGCTTTCACGATGCTCTCGTACTGGGAGATGAACTCCTCCGCCGTTATCTTCTGCGCGCGGAACGCTTCATAGTGCTTTTTCAGCTGGTCATAACGCTCCTGGCGCTTCTTGACATAGACCTTCTGCCGCTCCTCCTCGTACATCTTCATGCGGAACCTGGTATAAAGCTCGCTCTCCGCCTCTTCCTTGGACTGCTCCTTGTCAAACCGCTCGTAGCCCCAGCCGTGCCGTCCCTTCTTGTACTGGGCCGCCACATCTTTCGCGGACAATTCCTTGTCCCCCTGCGCCTGCTTCCAGTCCTCCATCTTTTTCACGCGGGCCTCGTGTTTCTTCACGCCCGCATCTGCAGCTTCATTCGCATTCCGGACATCTTTCTGCTGCTGGAATGCTACAACCGCCATGTCAATCTCCCGGGCGTCCGTTTGCAGCCCCGTGAAGACCCGGTTATACTTCCATTTCATGGATTCCAGCAGCTGCGCCGCCTGGTCTGCCATATTGCCTTCTTTCTTTTCAAAGCCAACAGCGAGGTTCTGCTCCCCGTCCGAACTCTGCTGGAAGGTTTCCTGCAGCTTCTCCAGTTTCCCGTCCATCTCTTCAAGCGCTTCCATATCGTCGGTCGCCTTCGTCTGCAGTTCCTCCGCGTTCGCAATCAGATTCGGCTGGACAGACAGCTTCATCAGGTCTGATTTTTTCTGGTCAAAGAATGCCATCGTCATACTGGTATCGCTGACGCGCCATCCTTTCAATGAAAACAGCTTATTGCCCTCATTCGTTGCGGTTCCTTCCATCAACGCGGACGCAACGGTCGCGGTCAGCTTCCCATGCAGCAAATCATGGGACCAGTTGAACAGCGTGGATTTCACGGCAAGAATCGCCTCCAGTGATGCCAGAAGCTCTGCTCCCAGCTGGAACTTGAGCGCGTCCATGCGCGGTCTGAAATCCGGTCCTTCATCCGTAATCACCCCGATCTGGAGTGCGTCAATTCCCGCATGCGCGAACTTCTTGTCCCCGTCCAGCATCCCTGCCAGTTCCAGCTTCCCTTCCACGGTGCCGCAAAGCGCGATGAGCTCGTTCCCCGCCTTTGCCCGCAGTCCGGCAGCGATACTGACCGTACCAAACGCATCCACGCCCAGCGCAACCGTCACCGGCTGGCCGATATCCGCCTTGTTCATCTTCAGATCCGCCCCAAACCGGATCATATATGCAGGCGTAATCACCGCATCAAGCTGGAAGCCCGGTACTCCAACGATCGGGATCTCGATCTCCATGGAGTTTTCATCCTCATCCTCCTCTTCCTCGCCCTCTTCCTTCGGGACAACAGTCTGGAGTTTATTTTCCATGTTGTCAGAAAAATCCGAGATGGAGCGGATCACCATGTCAACCGTGTTCCGGATGGGTGCCATATTGATGCCCAGTTTCTCCGCGATGTCCATATACAGGCTCAGACTGGACAGCAGCTTCACCACCCATTCCATCTTTTCCTTGATCTCATCGAACTGAACCCAGATCTCATCCGTGATGATGTCGCCCGCACGCCCAAGCTTTGCAAGTTCCCCCTCGTTCTCGCTTTGCCAGAGTTCCTCCACGTTTTTCCGAAGTTCTGATTTTGCCTTGCCCTGAATGGCCCGGATGGTATCGAACGGATGTTCGACCAGATCCTGCGGCTTGAGCCCCTTCGTGGATTCCGCCCAGGTTTTCTTAAGCGCTTCTACGGCATCGTCTTTAAGTTCTGTCGCCTTTTCTTTTGCAAATTCCTTGACCGGCTCCGCAATCTTCTCGGACGCCAGCTGCTTTGCGCCCTCCCGGAGATCCTTTCTGCTGAGCGCCTTCTTCCCAACGCCCTTCAGCGCAGGTTCTTCCTCCGCCTCTTCTTCGTCTTCGTCCTCGTCCTCTTCACTTGTCAACACAGTCTTGGAAAAGCTCTTTTCCATCCCTTCCAAAGAAACGTCCTTTTTCGGCAGGATCCGCCCGACGGGTTCCATCTCTTCTGCTTCACTCTCACTCGCCGCGTTGCTTTGCGCATCCGCCGCCTTCGAAAGGCCGGCAGAAACCTTTCCGGATGTTTCTTGGATCTTCCCATCCTCCGCGTCTACGTTGTGCACCCCGTCGCCATCCACCACAAGCCCGCGCCCGGCTTCTACCGCGCCGCCATCGTGCCGGACCACGCCTTCCCCTTCCGAAACGAGCCGCTCCTCCGTATAAACGCCCTGCGGTACGATAAAAAACCCGCCGTCCGCAAGGATGAACGCCATATCACCGGATGTTTTCCCCTGGACGGCATTCTCACCGCTGCGCGTCTCATCGTCCCGGAGCAAAAACTCCTTCGTCCGGATCTCCTGGATCTGGCCGGATGCCTTCGGTGCCACGACCAGACGCGCCTCCCCGCTCTTCGGCATTGCGGTCTTTTTGTCGTCCTCTTCAAAAATCTCCAGTTCCACGCTGGCCAGATCCAGCACCGCGCCGCTGAAAAGCGGAATCTGCTTCCCTCCTCCGGCATCGACACGGATCGACGTGCCGTTGACCTTCAATGTCACTCCGCCTTCCTGCTGTTCTTCCTGCGCTGCATCCCCTGCCCCATTCGATTCCGCGATCATGCTCAACAATTGGTCATTTGTAATGGTGCCGCCTTCTTCCTGCGTTTGTGTGCCCGGTCCGTCAAGGTCCATTTTCTTATGGTGATGACGGCGATGATGATGGTGCGCCTTCTCCCCCGTCCCCTTCTGTTTCGCCTTTCCTGCTGCTGCTGGCATTACAGACCTCCTTTCCAATCTCCTTCCATTTCTTCCAGTTTCTGCTCCAATACCCGCTCCAGCCCGGCAAATGCCGGAATAAAGCTGTCCCGGATCAGAATCATCAATGCATCGATCTCTTCCTCGTTATACAAATGTACAGACGTATTTCTTTTTTTAAGCATCAACAGCCATACCGCAGACTCCTCCACAAAGCCCGCCTGATAGCCCTGCTGCAGAATCTCCCTGGGCGATCCGCTTTCTGATCCGGCCACGCCGTGAATCCGCAGCACCGCCTGCAATGCTTTCCAGGCAAGTTCAAACGTCAGGTTGAACTGCCCCACCACGCCTGTCCGATAAATCTCGTCCGCTTCTGCCATCCGAAAATCCGCCTGTTCTAATACACGCAGGCAGCTCGAAAAATTATCCAGTTTCTTCATAAAGCGTCAGTCCATCCCTTTCAATTTCCTTTCGAAGTTCCTCAGAGATCCCTGCATCCAGCTCCACCAAATCAAACATGAGCAGCGAATCCGCCTTTTCCCTGATATCCCAATAAAACCCGTCAAAATCCCCGCCCCTGGCCGCCAGATCAATATCGCTCCGCTCCCGATGCGTCCCCCTGGCCCGCGAACCAAATAAAATCACTTCCCGTATCCCGCGTTGCTTCGCAAACCCCTGGATCTGCCGAAGCAAACGGCTGGGGATACTCCCGATTTTCTCCCTGCCTTCCCTTCCCTCCAACCGTCCCTCCCTCCTTTCCTATGCTATGCTGTACTTCGCATACAGCTGCTGCCTTGCCTGCTCATCTGACGCCGCCTTTCGCACTTCATCCAGAAGTCCTTCGGACAGCAGACGGCTGACCAGCTCCCCAAGGCGACTCTCCCCTAACCTCAGGCCACGCTCCTCTCCTAACTTCAGGCCGCGCTCCTCTCCCAGCTTCAGGCCGCGCTCCTCTCCCAGTTCCTCCCGCTCTTTCAGTTCCGGCTCCATCAGTTTCAACATTTCTTTTCCCATAACCTCATCCGCCCTCCATTTCCTGATCTGCTCAATATTCGCCTTAACCACTGCATCACTGACTGTCTCCGCACTTTCCTTGTCTTCCTTCCTTTCAAGGTTCCCAACCTGTTCCAGGAACTCGGCATACTCCCATTTCAGGATCCCTCGCTTCAGCGTCCCGATCCAGTGCAGCTTCCGCACATCCACTTCTCCAAGGACGACGAACTGGTACAAAAACTCCT
>CADBTO010000160.1 GCA_902797565.1 uncultured Lachnospiraceae bacterium | reverse complement strand
CTTGACTCCTATCTGTGATAGGTGTATATATAACACATAAACACTTAAACACAAAAAACAACAGAAACGAAGGGGGGAAGGCTTGTGAAGATCATGCAGAACACGGGCGAGCCGATCTACAAACAGATCGCAGACCAGATTCGGGAGGAGATCCTGACCGGGAAGCGGAAGGAAGGGGACTACCTTCCATCTATCCGTTCCCTGGCAAAGGAACTGCGGATCTCGGTCATTACCACGATGAAGGCTTATGAAGCCCTGCAGGAAATGGGGCTTGTGACGGCAGTCCAGGGAAAAGGGTATTATGTGAATGCTGCGGATACGGAAAGCATCCGGGAGCAGCACTTGCGCAAGGTGGAAAATGCCCTGATGGAGGCAATTGAAGCGGCGAAGATCGCGGGGATGAGTATGGCGGAACTGGTCGGGACGCTGGAAACCCTGCTTCAGATGGAGGATATGTGAGATGGAATTTACAGATAGTCTGACAATGAACGGAATCCGGAAACAATATGGTTCATTTGCACTGGATATTTCGGAGCTTCATATCCCGAAGGGATTTGTGACCGCGCTGGTCGGGGAGAATGGGGCAGGAAAGTCCACCCTGCTTTCGATTCTGTCCGGAATCCTTCTGGATTATACCGGGGATGTGTGTTATTTTGGGAATCCGGCGCTGGATGTTGAGGCGGCCAAGGAGCGGATCGGGTTCCAGGCGGCAAGCGAATACTTTATGCCGGGCTGGACCGTGCGCCAGGTGGTGGATGCGCTGCAGCTGCTCTTTCCGGGCTTTGATAAACAGGTGTTCGATTCCTATGTACAGGAACTGGACATCCCTGTGGGCGATGGAAAGAAAGTCACGGACCTTTCCGACGGGAACCAGATCAAGCTGATCTTGGCGGGACTTTTTGCTAGGAAGACGGACATCCTGATTCTGGATGAACCGGCATCGCCGCTGGATCCCCTGATGCGGGAGAAGCTCTGCGACCTGCTCCGGCGTTATATTGAAGCGGGCGGCGGAGAGCGGAGCGTATTTTTCTCCACACACAATGTGGCGGATATGGAGCCAGTCACGGATTATCTGATGGTGATGGAAAACGGGAAGATCGTGGAACAGGGATTCATCCCGGAGCTGCGGGACAAATATGTGCTGGTGAAGGGCGAGGCGGAGTGCTTGGATGCCGTGAAGGACAGGCTGGTTTCAAGCGTCTGTTCCGGAATGGGCTTCGAGGGGCTCTGCCTGACGGAGGAAGCGGCAGCGTTTTCCGGGAATCCCGGTATTTCCGTAGAGATACCAACCCTCTCTCAGATCTGTGTGGGGGTTATGCGCAGGTATTCAAAAATATCCGGGGAGATCCGGTAAGTGCCAGGCGTACATACGCGAGGAGGTATGAGATGAGTGTGTTTCGATGTTATAAGGCGTTTTGCTCCAATGCCTATCTCCGGGAGATGTTTTTGATTTATCCGCTGGTGGTTTTGATTGCCTGCGTGTTCTGGGGTATGGCTGTCGGCCGTATGGATGGGAGTGTGGATCCGGACTATCTGGCTGGCGGCATTTCCGGCGTGAGCGGTTTTCTGGTGCTGATGATTGAAGTGCTGGCAGACAGCCAGGGATTTGGCGCGTTTTCCGGGAAAAAGATCGCGGGATTCCGGATGATCCAGGGATCCGCGCGCGCGGAGCAATTTGTCCATCGGGCAATCGCCGGAGACTGCCTGCGCAAGGCATATTCCGTGCTGCTGCTTTCCCTGCCATGGATTTATACGGAATGGAAATGCGGTTCGGAAGGCGGGATTGCCATATATCTCACGCTGCTTCTGGGGATATATGGATCGGTGCTGCTTGGCACCTTCCTGTCCCGCTTCTTCGAGGTCCGGATGGCAAAGCTTCTGATGGGTTATCTGGCAATGGTTCCCGAACTGGTGTTTCTTACGCTGGCGATGAAAGGCGGCCCTGTATCCGTGCGGGCTGCGTGTGTCTATGTACTTCTGATGCTTGTGGTATATACCCGGCAT
>CADBTO010000159.1 GCA_902797565.1 uncultured Lachnospiraceae bacterium | reverse complement strand
GCCCATCCGGCCCGCTGAACGATATAGGGCGCACCGTTGTATTTTGTACCATGCCTTCTTGCCCAGAGCGGCCAGAGCTTTTCGCCCTCCACCGTAAGATCTTTCGGTATCACGGTAAAGCCGAGACGAAGCCCCGTAAAGCCGGCAGTCTTGGAAAAGGACCGAAACTCAATGGCACATGAGCGGGCACCTTCGCATTCATAGATACTGTGCGGAACGTCTTCCTCGGAAATATATGCCTCATAAGCCGCATCGTCGATAATGACGCAGCCGTTATTGTTAGCATAATCCACCCACGCCTGCAGCTCGTCCTTCTTCAGCGTTGTACCTGTGGGGTTGTTCGGCAGGCAAAGATAAATCAGATCCGGAACCTCCGTCGGGAACTCCGGCACGAAGCCATTGTCCGCAGTCGTAGGAAGGTAGGTCAGCCTGCTCCATTTCCCGGTCGCCTCGTCATACGTTCCGAGCCTGCCCGCCATAACATTGCTGTCCACATAAACCGGATACACCGGGTCTGTCACCGCCACCCTGCAGTCTGCCGCAAACAGCTCCTGGATATTCCCGGAATCACTCTTCGCGCCATCCGAGATGAAGATCTCATCGGCGGACACGTCACAGCCCCGTGCTTTGTAGTCTTTTTCCATAATTGCCGTGCGCAGGAAATCATAGCCCAGATCCGGTGCATAGCCATGGAAGCCTTCCTTCGTCCCCATCTCGTCCACTGCCTTGTGCAGTGCCTCGATGACTGCCGCAGACAGCGGCTGGGTCACATCCCCGATCCCCAGCCGGATGATGTCCGCTCCGGGATTTTGCTCTGTATATGCCGCCACCTTCTTCGCAATCGTGGAGAACAGGTAGCTGCCCGGCAGAAGGCCGTAGTTTTCGTTGACTTTTATCATGATGAAAAACTCCTTATTATTTGTGTTTTATTTCAGAACGCCCTGGTGCGTGTTTATTTCATCTCATAAATCTTCACATCATCCTTCTCGAAATCCTGCGGAAGCTCCACTTCCCCGGAGAAGGCAACCACAGCAGGCCCGGTCATATAGACGGTATCGGACGCCCGGTCGTAGGTGATCGTCAGGCTGCCGCCGCGAAGCTGCATCTCCACGGTCTCATCCGTCTTCCCTGCAAGAACGGCCGCAACCGCAGTCGCGCAGGCACCGGTCCCACATGCGAGCGTCTCGCCGCTGCCGCGCTCCCAGACACGCATCCGGATATGCCCGCGGTCAAGCACATTCGCAAACTCCGTATTCGTCCGCTTCGGAAAGATCGCGTGGTTTTCAAACAGCGGTCCGATGTGCTCCAGATCCAGCGTCCGCACATCCTCATCCAGGAACAGGACGCAATGGGGATTCCCCATCGACACACAGGACACATTATAAATGCTGCCATCCACCTCGATCGGCTCCGAAAGCATCTCCTTCTTCGGGAAGGTCACGGGCACCTTGGCCGCTTCAAGCACCGGCGAACCCATGTTCACGCGCACGGAATCTACGATGCCGCCTTCCGTATGCAGTTCCAGGGTCTTGATCCCCGCCAGCGTCTCCACAGAGATCTCTTTCTTGTCCGTCAATCCGTTCTCATAGACATATTTTGCCACGCAGCGAATCCCGTTCCCGCACATTTCCCCACGGGAACCATCGGCATTATACATCGCCATCTCAAAATCCGCCGCTTCGGACGGCTTGATCAGGATCAGGCCATCCGAACCGATACCGAAATGCCGGTCAGACAGGAACACCGCCGTTTTCTCGACCCGAAGCGGATCCAGAAGGTCCGGATGCTCCCTGCTTACGCAGTCAATATAAATATAATCGTTCCCACAGCCATGCATCTTTGTAAACTTCATCCTCTCATCCTCCTTATTTTATAAACTCCTTTGCGTGCATCCAGTCAGAGTTTCATCTAAAAATTCCCGGCGCACCGTCTCACCACTTCCCCGATTTCCAGCGTCCCGCCAAACAGATCCAGCGCGGAGCCGATTGTCAGGTCTATCCTGCCCCCGCCTGCCTCCCGGACGATCTTGATATCTTCATAATCCCGAACGCCCCCGGCAATCGTGACCGGGCAGCCCTGGTATGCGGAAAGGCTTCGAACCAACGCCGCATCCACGCCCTGCTGCTTCCCCTCCACATCCACCGCATGGATCAGGAACTCGCAGGCATACTCCGAAAGCTGTTCCAGAAG
>CADBTO010000158.1 GCA_902797565.1 uncultured Lachnospiraceae bacterium | reverse complement strand
TCCCGTCATCCCGTCATCCCGTCATCCCGTCATCCCGTCTACGCATCTGCCTGTCTTCATTTCTGTCCGTCTACCCATCGCACTTCTGCACTTCTGCCCGTCCGCCTGTCAGCGTTTTGTCCATTGTTCACCTTTTCATTTCCATTCATTTTCGTTCAACTTGATTCAAGTTTACACCCTTATCTTCCCAAAATCAATCATTTTCTTTCAAAATATTCCACAAAATCGTCTGGTCGTTTTTGTGCAACTTTGATATAATGGCAGTGAGAACCTCTGATTATTTTGACAAAGGAGCCTACTGATGTCTGAAAAGAACGAATCCAGCAGAAATGCGCAGACGCCGCAAAAAAACTACCGCCTCAAAATCCAGTACGACGGCACACGCTATCGCGGCTGGGAGCACCAGCCCGACCAGGAAACAGTTCAAGGGAAACTGGAAACCGTGCTTGCACGGATGTGTGACATTCCTATAGAAGAAATCGACCTGATCGGTGCCGGACGTACCGATGCCGGCGTCCACGCGCGGGCGATGATCGCATCGGTCAGGCTTTCCACGGAGCATACACCTGACGAAATCCGGGATTATCTGAACCGCTATCTGCCGGACGATATCGCGGTGCAAAACGTGGACATAGCCTCCGAACGCTTCCACGCCAGGTACAACGCCAAAGGAAAGACCTACCAGTACACGATTTTCAACGGTCCGGTACACCCTGTTTTCAACCGGAAATATTATACGGCGGTCGAAAATGAATTGAATGTAGATTTGATGTCTGCCGCGGCTGCGCATCTGATCGGCGAGCACGACTTCAAGAGTTTTTGCGGAAACTCCCATATGAAAAAAAGTACCGTTCGGCGGATCGACAGCCTCACAGTACACAGATCAAAAGGATATATTTATATCACGATTCAAGGAACAGGTTTCCTTCAGAATATGGTGCGAATCATCGCCGGCACCCTGATCGAAGTCGGTCTGGGCAGGCTTTCCCCCGATGCCCTTCCCGGTATTCTGGAAGGAAAGAACCGTCTTCTGGCAGGCCCGACTGCACCAGCCAAAGGGCTTTGCCTGTTAAAAGTAGATTATTAGCCGTGTTTTAATTATGGTGCGCCCGGTTTTCCGAACGCACCACTTTGAACTCAGGCCTTCTTCATCGCCTCAGCGAGCGCTTTGAAGTTTTCCGCATCGCTTTCCTTGCGGGTGGACTTGATCGTGATGACCGGCTCCACGATCTCCATATTTTTCATCTTCTCCAGATGTTCCCGCATCTTCTTTGCCGCCATCGGTCCCCAGGATCCATTTTCGATAATTCCAACTTTTCGATTTTGGAAATTCTTGATTTCCAGATGGTACAGCAGGTCTTCCATTGCCGGGAACAACACGCCGTCATAGGTCACTGATGCAAAAATAATCCGGTCATACAGGAAGCACATCTCCACCGCCTCAGACACATCCTCCCGGCAAAGATCCATCGGCCGCACCTTCTCGCCCATCTCTTCCAGTTCCTTCGCAAACTGCAGGACGGCCCGCTTCGTATTCCCATGGATCGAAGCATATGGCATGAAGATGCCTTCTTCCTCCGGCTCATATTTGCTCCACTTATCATACAGCCCGATATAATAGCCCAGGTTCTCCGTGAGGACCGGCCCGTGCAGCGGCAGGATCTTTTCGATGTCCAGCGCCGCCGCCTTTTTCAAAAGCGCCTGTGCGGATGCGCCATATTTCCCAACGATATTCGCATAATAATGCAGCGCTTCATCCCTCCATGCTTTCCCGCTTGCGATTGTCCCAAACGTCCCGAACGCATCTGCGGAAAAGAGCACTTTTTCCGAAATTTCGTATGTCACCATCACTTCCGGCCAATGAACCATCGGTGCAAGCGCAAATTTCAGTGTATGGCTTCCAAGGGACAGTTCATCGCCTTCGCCCACTGCCTGGAAACGGTTTTCAAAATCCGCCACCTCCACAAACTGGGGCAGCATCCCTTTGGTCTTTGCAGTTCCCACCAGCTTCATTTCCGGGAACTGCTGCGTGATCCAGCCAATGCTGCCGGAATGGTCCGGTTCCATATGCTGCACCACCAGATAATCCGGCTTCCTGTCCCCCAGCACCTCCAGAAGCTTGCCCTTCCATTCTTCCGTCCCCCTGGGATCCACGGTATCCATAACGGCGATTTTGTCATCCAGGATCACATAGGAATTGTAGCTGACCCCTTCTTCCATCGGATACTGGCTCTCAAACAGATCCAGATCCGGGTCGTCCACGCCAACATATTTAATTGCTTCGCTCACTTCCATATTTAAGAACTCCTTTGTGTGCTTATTATACTTCGATTCCGCGGCTCTATTTCGCAGACAAGCTGCAAAATAGAACCGCCCATGCGACTGCGTGAGGATGCGTCGCTTCGCTCCGAACCTCACTCCGTCCGACGATCCCCGCACAGTCGGAGTTTGGTTTTTTAGAACTCCTTTGTGTGCTTATCTCACTTCGAGAGTCGGTTCCCAAAACAAACTCCCCTGCAAAATGAAAACTGCGCACCGCTGTCGCACGGCACGCAGAAAAGAACTGTCTTTTTATTTCGAGCAGCTTCTGATTATTTCACATGAAAAGCGCCCATCTGCGGATATACAGCGGAATCGCCCAGATCCTCCTCGATACGGAGCAGCTGGTTGTACTTCGCAACACGCTC
>CADBTO010000157.1 GCA_902797565.1 uncultured Lachnospiraceae bacterium | reverse complement strand
TTTCGTGTCCATGCCGGTGGCCATATTCGCACGATTGTCATAGACCAATAAGGCAGACGCATTGGACGGATCTTTTGCAAACGTAAGCCCGCCACCATTCACAACTGCGGTATCACCCGTCGTCTGCTGGATCTCATTGACGCCTTTCACAATCGCATCCACCAGTTCCGACGCGGACGAAACGCCCTTCATGTCAATATTGTATACACGATGGAGGCCATTTTCCTCCGCTGAATTCCCTTTTCCATAGTTGAAACGGATACTGTAATGCGCACCACTGGTTGCACTGGTTGCGTAGAAACCTTTCCCAATCAGTGAATCCGTATCAAACCCGTCCGCAAAATTGATCCGTGAAGCCGTGCGCTCGCCATTTGGCGTATTCAGCCGGCTCTGGTCCGAGAGGAAGTATTTGCCGTTGACCCCCAGATCGTAATTCTCAAATTTCACCCACTCCGGCATCGGATCCTGTGCACGTACATTCTCGCCCAAAGTGGATTTCCCCGTTGTCCGCGAAAAATCCAGATTGATCTGCCCCACCCCCTGGATATTCCTGGCAATGATCCCGTTTGCCGCACCGCCGGCATTCTGGAAGGCGCCTGTACTATAATCATAAGCCAGTGTGGCGCCCTGGACTCCTGACAAATCCGTCACCACACCGTCTGGATCCGTCAGATTCAAAAACTTCAGATTGAAGCTGCCGTTCTGGTTTGACGTCAGCCCCATCGCAAGCTGGTATTTCCTGCCATCCTGCCCTGTCACTTCGACCGTACGCACTTCGCCGTTTTCACCCGCAAAATCCGCATCCCCTTCATCGATATTCCCGGTAAACGTCAGCAGTTCCGTCTGATAAGTCAGATTCTGCATCATATTGATCGGGGCGATGGAACCATTCCGGTTCACCGTCTTTCCATCCGTCGAACTCCAGCCCTGGACATAATAACCGTTTCCGCTCATCACAATGTTTCCCGCCTGGTCCACAATGAAGCTGCCATCCTTCGTATAAAGCGTCTTATCCTCGCCCTGTACCACGAAAAACGAACGGGAATCAATCATAAAATCCAGCGGGTCGTCCGTCCGCTTCGCCTGTCCGCCGGAAACAATGTTTGTCCGTGTGGCTGCCATTGCCGTACCCAGGCCCACCTGCAAAGGGTTCTTCGCCCCTGCACGATTGTTGTAGGGCATCAATGCACCGCTTTGCTTCTGGGACAGAAGATCCTTAAATGTCACTTCCTTCCCCTTATATCCGTCCGTGTTGACATTTGAAATATTGCTGGCAATCACGTCCATCCATTTCTGGTGTTCCTTCAGGCCGCTTGCGCCTGTCCACATCGAGCGTACCATGACTCCTCCTCATATCCATTAAACGCCGTTCCCTGCCGACCGGGCATCCGGCTTCGTCATTCACATTCCTCTTCCACCATCATCCGAACCAGTTCCAGGATTTCACGAACCCCCTTGTTTTCCGGGTCTTTCTCCAGCTTTCCCTGGATAGCTCCCGCCAGTGCCCGAATCCGCATCCTGATCTGCCTCCTGACTTTATATAGTTTTTTATCGGCATCCAGCGTGCATATATTTACACCTGTGTTCCCAGAATCGGTTTCACACGCTGGTACTGCGCCTTGATCTGTCCGATCACCTCACTGATCCGCTGCATCACGGAGCCGCCCAGTTCATCGTTTTCTGAAGGTTTGAACGCTTTCGCCGTAATCCGGAAGTCCGCATCTTCCTTTCCATCGCCGAGCGTATCCGGCGTGAGCACAATCACCGCAAAAACCGGGCGCACGGTATCCTTGAGCGGATCCCCGCCATACAGACGGCGGGAACGGGAGTTGTTGTAATACGTTTCGAACTGCCCCCGGCTCGACCGGCTATTCTCCTGGTTCCAGAAAGAATTGATCTTCCGGTACTTGCACTCCAGAATCATCGATCCGATATACATTCCTGATGCCTTATCTGAAACATTGAGCACAATATCCGGCTTGTTGTGGTTCCTGCCTTTTTCCGAATGGGTCGCCATATAGAGCAGATCCTCGGTGTCCGAAAGCGCCCGGTCAAACAGCATTTCCACCACCACCTCGTCATCCGAAAACTTGTACGACGTGCCGGAATCCAGAAACTCGAACAGCTTTCCCTGCGCAAACGGACTGCCTTCCGAAATATCCGGATCATAGGATTTCAGGATCAGCCGCATCAGTTTGACAAAACACCACATTTCATACATATAGCTGCTCTGCTTCCATGTATATGAAAACCGCGGATCCATCCGCACATGGTATTCCTTGGAATTGAGCTTCATATACAGTTGGTACAGTGCATTATACCGTGTGTCCATAATCACCGAATGCGGAATGTACTGCTCCCATGCATCAGAGACGCTTGCAAACCATTTGGATGTCTTGATCGCTGCAGCCATCCGCTTCAGCTTGGACGCCACCACATGAAAGTCCTGCAAGTTCTTCGACATGGTCTGTCGGTATACCGGAGTCCCATGATGGTGATGCCTCTTTTCTTCCGCCTGCTGCTCCTTGATCTTTTCAATAAAGTCCAGCAAACGGCCTTCATAATCCGAAATCATCCGTTTTAGGATTCGATTATCCGGAATATCATAATTTACAACTTTCTCTGGGGTCATAAACCAGCTTTCCGACCCGGCACGCGAGGCATAACGCCGTGCTGTCACGGCATCGAATGCGACATTCTTCATCCCCGTACTCATACGGTACCTTGTCTTGATTTCAAATCTGGGATTCTCCGCAATATCGGTCAACGCAGACAACACCTGCCGGGAATACTTCTTAATAATAAAGAAGTCA
>CADBTO010000156.1 GCA_902797565.1 uncultured Lachnospiraceae bacterium | reverse complement strand
CGGCTGCCTTTCCATCATCTGCCGGCTGGTTCCCGGATGCCGCTCCATCATCTGCCGGCTGGTTCCCGGATGCCGCTCCATCATCTGCCGGCTGGTTCCCGGATGCCGCTCCATCATCCGCCGGCTGGTTCCCGGATGCCTCGGAAAAAAGCCCCAGTGCAGCCTTCCGCTCTGTTTCACTGCGCAGTTCCGGCGCGATGGTCTGTGAAAACCGGATTTCAGGAAAATGCTCCCGGATATATGCCGCATCTGCTTCCTCATACGGGAATACACTGTCCACGCAGACTGCCGCCACATCAAAGCCCCGCGAGGCGAGGAAACGTACCAGCCCGACCGGGCAGGAAAAAGCCATATAGTCTGCCACAATCCGGAAATCTTCCAGCTCTTTTCGAAGTTTTTCATACACTGCATCTGTCTCTTCCGCAAGCCTTTCAAAATCCGGAGCAGGAATCCCCAGCCTCTCGCAGAGCCGCGCCTCTTCCTCATTGATCTGCGCATAGGAAAAACCCGGCAGCATATAATCATACGGTTTCCCCCGCTTTTCTGCCAGCCATTCCACAGCACGCCTGCCCGTCTGGTAGGGGCAGATATAAAGATCCGCGTTTGCCAGTTCCAGATATGCCCCGAAATGCTCCGCGTCATACATCCCATGGATCCCATATCCGGCCTGCGCTGCCAGGAAACAGATATCATTTCCCCCGGCTTCCGGCGGCACATCCATACCAAGCATCGCCAGCCATTTCTGCGGCAATTCCCACCCGGATGCAGGGCGCACAGGAAGCCCATACAGCGGCTCCAGCTCCGCAATCCGCAGTTCCTCTTCCGGCGGCATGCCTTCCTTCATACTAATCGGATCCATATAGGCACGGATGAAAACCACATCCGGAAAACGTTCGTGCAACGTCCGATATACATAATCCAGATCGCATCCCACCAGCTTATGAACACAAACCGTAAATACAATGACGATGGGCGGCAGCTTTGGAAGCTCCCGCAGCGCCTGGGTGACCCCTTCAACCGTCACGCCTTCCAGATTGTCCCGGTAGAAATCCGACTCCTCGACCAGGACACAGGAAAAGCGATCCTCGGCCCCCATCTCATACGCCGTCATAATCACGCCGCGCATACAGTTCGCTGCGCATACATAGACCTGATGGCTCTCCGGAACCTGCATTCCGATATGCACGATATTCCAGCCTTCATGGACTGGCGGATTGAATTCCAGCATAATACCGACCCCTTTGAAATATACACGCCTGCTATGAAATTACCAGATACGAAATCCCGATATAGAACAGGATGACCAAAACAAGCAGCACCACCTCGTCTCTGACGCGGTTTGCCAGAAGCCCCACGCATTCCCTCATAAACGCATTCGGCCAGAACCACCATTTCGTCTTCCCGCCGATCCCTTCCGCACGTACCCCGGCAAGGGACGCCCAGAGGCCGCTCCGGAACACATGGTAATTCGTTGTGGCAAACAGGATCTTTGGCTCCCCGTCCTTTCCCAGACGCTGCTTATCTATCAGTGCTTTGGAAAACTTCATATTCTCAAACGTATTTTTCGCTTTTTCCTCCCGCAGGATCGCATGCTCCGGTATGCCTGCCGAAACCAGGTACTTTTTCATTGCCAGCGCTTCTGTCATGGACTCATCCGGTCCCTGGCCTCCGGATGGCACCAGAACTGCCTCTTTCCCAGTCTTCTCCTTCTGCTCCTTCCAAAACGCAATCGCACGGTCACACCGTCCCTGCAGCAGAGGAGTCAGTGTCCCATCCTTCCGGAAACGACACCCCAGGATAATGATATAATCCTGATCCAGTGCAGGCTTATGCCAGATCGAACGAAGCCCGCATACGATAGATCCCAGCAGGATACATTCGAAATACACATAGACTGCGCTGCACACATTTGTCACAATTTCAAACAGCCGGTACTCCTCAAAACTGCCTGTGAAATTCCTGCTGCTCCACCAGATGATCAGAAATTCTCCGCCTATCACGCTGAACGCAACCAGGATTCCGAGCACATTTTCCAGCCGGACGCGCTCGTGTCGGAGCAGTTCGATATTGCTGATGACCATTGCGACGGAAAAAGCCAGCATAACGGGCGTCAGCATAACCATGCACGAATAGGCACTTTTTGCAATGGATGACAACATCGTTGCCACCTGCATATAAAAAGGGTTCATGATATGCTTTGCCAGCGCAGCGAAAATCCCGATTCCACCAATCCCCAGAAACAGCGCGACACCCACTGAAAAAATAGACAGATAGGAATAAAGCGCGGCTCCCTTTTGCTTCCAAAACCATTCCAGACAGATCCAGGCCGCCGAGAGCATCCAGGCACCAACGCAAAATACAATTCCTTCCACCGCAGTGAATCCGCCATCCACCTGAGCCCAGATCGTATGGAACCGCCCCACCCGGACTGGCATATACATCACACTCTCGCCCTGTATCACAAACCGCACATCCACATCCCCGGATGTCCTGGCACGCAGTTTCACTTCCAGGTACTGTTCATGAACACGGATCTTGTCCACGACAACGCTGCCTTCGCCGCTCATCCGGACATCCAGCCCATCCACCGCATCCACCCAATCTTCCCGCGCCTCCAGCCCCTGATTCTGGACAACACAGACATAGGTATTACCGATCAGGATCCGGTATCCAATACATACCAGAGTCAGGATGACCGTTACCACGAGAATCCGCAGAAATACCATCCGCACCGGCATTTCCTGCAT
>CADBTO010000155.1 GCA_902797565.1 uncultured Lachnospiraceae bacterium | reverse complement strand
CCTTTCTTCCGTCCGCCGCCTGTGCGGCCCCGGCTTCCCGTTTCTCTGCCTCCGCCTGGATCTGGGCACGCTTCTGTTCCCGTTCCTTCTTCCAGGCATCATCCTTCGCCTGCCAGATTGCCATCCTTCGCTGCTCTGCCTGCATTGCCCCGATTTCCTCTGCCATCATCGTCTCCTGATGTGCCTTGAAGAAATAGACGCCAAAACACAGGACAGCAACAAGCGCCATTACGGCAACTGGGATCTTCCTACCCATACAGCAGGCCCCATTTTAACTGCGCTTCCTGGAGAATGCGACAAACAAGGACGCAAGCACCAGCGCACCCGTACCAATATACAGGAAAATCTCTTTCCCGATGCTGTCTCCCGTCTTGTAGGTCTTGTCCGTAGACCTGGAACGAACCGTTGTCTGCTGCCGTGCAACTGTTTTGCGTGCAGGAGTCGTGGTCTTCTTGGGCGCAGCCGGAACCTCTTTGTCCTTATTTGTCTCGACTACCTCAACGTTTGCATCTTCATTATCCTCTTCCGCAAACGCACCTGCCGCATCCGCATTCCCGCTTTCCCCGTCATCCGCTTCTGCATCCGCATCATCAAAATCGTCGAAATCGTCGAAATCGTCTCCGTCATCCTCATCATCGTCCGGTATTTCGTCCGGCTCTTCCCCGTCGTCCTCATCCACATCCGCGTCGTCCGGCTCTTCGTCTTCCCCGGTGTCATCCACCAGATCCACATCGTCTTCCTCCGCATAGGCCTGCGTTTCAAACGGATTTTCCAAAGCACCTGCGCCAAAAAGCGAAATCGCCCCAACGAGCACGCCAGTCGCCATAAACACTGCTATCTTCTTCATAATGAATCTCCTTTGAAGAACCAGAAGGATCAGAAGGACCGGAAATACATCCACGGATTCCTGCGAGCTTTCCCATCATTCACCACGTTGCCCCGCTTGTCCGATTCGCGCTGGCAGCTCACCTTCCGGAAAAACGAACTGTTGATATACTTCAGCTTCCCATCGCGGAACTTCTCCATCGACCCGGATACATAGGAAAGCCCCGTAGACCCGGCACCGATCGCAATGTTCTCATTTCCTTCCCGATAAGTAATCGTCACAGTCGCATCAATCGTCCGCGGAAGCTTGATCCACTTCTCATCTTCGCTGCGCGTGTCGATATACTTCACAATATTCCCATACTTGTACCGAATCCGGACACCAACGCCATCCGCCGTGCCATTCGGCTCATAAGACATCCCATTCACTTTGTTCAGCACCACAACCGATACGCCGCCATTCTGCACACCGTTCTCATGAAGCTTCGCAACTTCTTTGTTTGTGGGGTTCCACTGGCGGGTAAACCGAATCTGGTACACCGCTGTTTTCCAGCCATCATCCCCTGCACTGTGCGAGATACTGCGCAGGCGCGTTGTATATTTCTTCAAACCCACGCCCCGGAAGCCGATGAATGAAGGATTCTCTTTCCGAAGCTTCAGTTCCTTGCTGATGGAAGGATGCTTATCAAACATATCCAGACGGTTCTCCCCCGCCGCCGAACTCGTCCCGCCCTTTGTGTCCGCCAGAGCCTGCGTCCCGGCACCAGGCACGAGCACCGTCGAAACTGCCACAGTCAGAGCGAGAATACCGGTAAATAGTTTTTTCGCAAATTTGTTTTTCATAATATTTACACTCTCCTTTTCCAGGTTGTACAGGGACTCCGTCCCCCCTTTTGTCGGAAACCTTCATGCAAAAACCGCGTCCAAACCAACGTTCTAAACGCTCAGACTAAAACGCCCGGTTCAAAACCCGGCTTCCGCCAAAATGCCTCCAAACTGCTCCGCAAGCGTCTTTCAACTGAAGCTTTTCCCAACCAGAGAGTGCCGCCCCTTCCTTTCAGCCTTTTTCCGATTGATACAAGCTGCAATTAAAATCCATGTATATTATCGGAACAATTGACCCATCCCTTAACACTTTTTCTCATTTTTCTGAAAAACTTGTTTCACTATAACACGCTTCATTAAAATTTGTCTCACTAAAATTTGTTTCACCAAGACAAGTTTCAACTCATCCTCGTCAGCATATCCAGAAACTCCTTATCCTCTGGAAGTACCCGCAGGTTCGTCACCATCTCATCCTGCCCCGGACGCTTGATGGATATTTCAACTACGCTTCCTTCCGGGACACCGCTTGCCACCGCGCTCCGGAAGAACTGGATAACCTTCGGGTGCCGCTGCTGGAACCCCTGCCAGGCACCAGCCATCCTCATAAACAAATTTGGATCCATAATTATTTTCAACTCCTGTTTTTTCTCGTCGACACGATATAGAAAATGCTCCGCAACGCGCAGGTTCGCTTAAAACCCTTGCATCGCAGAGCCTTTTATTTGATCGGCGCCTTGATCGTAACGACCTGGTTCCGTCCGCCTTCTTTTGCCTGATACAACGCGTCATCCACGCGCGCATAGACCGCCTTCCGGTCTTCTTTCCAGTTCCCCGTCGTGACGCCGAGGCTGATCGTCAGCTTCGGAACCTTCGGGAACGGATACGCCTCTACCGTGGCACGGAGCTCTTCCGCGCGTTTTTCTGCCTCTGCAAGCGTATCATTGGGCAGCAGCATGAAAAACTCCTCACCGCCCCAACGCCCGCCAGCTTCCCCTTTGCTGTCGCGTACCATAGAATTCAGCACCGCAGCCACGCCCTCCAGGATCTTGTCCCCGGTATCATGGCCGTAGGTGTCATTCACATGTTTGAAGTGGTCCACATCAAACATCACCAGCGCAATCGGCTTGCCGGTATATTTCGTGTGCTCCAGCGCTTCGTTGATTCGTCGTTCAATCTCCCGGCGATTGTACAATTCCGTCAGCTTATCCATAATCGCCATATAGCGCAGCTTCTCATTGACCTGCATCAGCTCTTCAAATGCTTCATGCAGCTCATCCGTAGTCACGCGTACCAGTGTAGTAAGCCGTCGAATCAGTCCGACCTGCCCACGCAGCGTACTAGTATCCACAAACGCCTGGGGCACTGGTTCACCATGCTTCTCACCTTCCCGCATACAGATCGAAAGCAGTGTGATATTATGCCACATGATCATTCCGGTATTCATATCACGGTTGATCTCTCCGCCCGTGTAGAAGCCGCCCGTCTGTGCCATCCGCTGGAACGGTTCCATCTCCTTGTTGATGAAATAACTCCAGAAGATCTTCCGCATCGTACAGGAATAGATCAAAATAGCCTCCGGCTGGAATTCATGCACTTCCACCAGCCGCTTGTTGACATCATCAATAATCACCGAAGGGTCCCCGTAAGCAATATTGACGTCCATCCCTTCTTCCACATATCCCGCAAGCGCCAGGCTCATATCAGAGGTGCTTGATGCGGGATGACGGAGCATATGTACGTCCCCTTTGCTGATCATCAACGGGAACTCCATCACGTTCTCCATAAACGAATCATCACAGGGAATATTCAGATACCGCTCATACAGGCGGAACGCCGGAAAATTATCCACCATATACAGCATATTCCCCTTTGCCTTCGTCACCTTGAAGGTCCGCCCCAGGGTCTTCCAGCCCGCCGTGTGTGCCTCATTGATATGAAAATTCTTTCCGGAATACGTCACAACCACCACGCCCCGTCTGATGATCCCGCGCTCATCCAACAGAAAACTCGGCGTGACATTGATATCATGTGTCATCGGAAGCCCGCCAAAAACCACGACATCCCGATTGCATTTTTCCATCTGCCGGAAGAACGGCACGCCTTCCACCGGTTCCGAACAGATCAAGACTTCTGCCGCTTTGATGTCCTTTTTCCTGTCCACGAACCGGCAGGCAGAAATCCCCGCCTCCGTTTCCATTCCGCAAATATCCGGCATAGACAGCACATCAACCTCTGTTTCGTAGAAGAGCAGACATGAAAGTACTATCTCCGGATCCGTGACATGGCCCTCGAAAATCTCTGCATTAGACGCCGCGCCTACAAGCACTGCCTGTGGAAAAGCCCGTTTCAGGGTCTTTGCCATGGACGTGATCACGTCTTTCATCGCGATTCCCATCCCGATATACATATGGAAAACCATGGACTTCGGTTCTCGCTCCGCGGTTTCCGCCTGGATCATATGGATGCTGTCCGACAGGCTGTCTTCATTATATACCTCATACAGTAACTGTTTCATACTCAGGAAACCTTCTTCATCAGCCTCTTGTTCGTCCGCTCACTGGAACAAAGTTCTATCTCCGCACCCAGCCGCCGCAACTTTTCATCAAATTCTTCATAACCCCGCTGGATGTAGTACACGTCATCCACGATTGTCTCGCCATCCTTCGCAGCAAGTCCCGCGATCACGAGTGCCGCACCTGCACGTAAATCCGGAGCAGAGACCCTAGCCCCTGTGTACGTCGGCACACCGCAGATAATGGCAATGTTGCTTTCCACCTTGATATCCGCACCCATACGCCGAAGCTCATCCACGTACTTGAAACGATTCTCCCAGATGCTCTCTGTCACCGTGCTCGTGCCCTGCGCGAGCCCCAGCAGCACCGTCATCTGCGGCTGCATATCCGTCGGAAAACCGGGATACGGAAGCGTTGTCACCTGCGTTGGATGCAGCTGCCGTCCTTTTGCCACAACACGCACCGCATCATCATATTCCACGATCTCACAGCCCGCCTCCAGAAGCTTCGCCGTTGTTGCCTCCAGATGCTTCGGGATCACGTTCTTCACGAGCACATCCCCGTGTGTTGCAGCCGCTGCAAACATAAAGGTTCCCGCCTCAATCTGATCCGGGATCACGGAATATTCGGTTCCATGCAGGCGTTCCACCCCGACAATCCGGATCACATCTGTCCCGGCACCACGGATATTCGCCCCCATGCTGTTCAGAAGGTTCGCCACATCCACCACATGGGGCTCTTTTGCAGCGTTCTCGATAATCGTCTTGCCTTTTGCAAGTGAAGCCGCCATCAGGATATTGATCGTTGCGCCAACGGACACCTTGTCCAGATAAATATGGTTCCCAAGCAGATGCTCGCAGCTTGCGGAAATCAGCCCGTATCCGATATCCACTTCTGCACCCAGCGCCTTGAACCCCTTGATATGAAGGTCGATCGGCCTGCTCCCGATCGCACAGCCGCCCGGCAGTGCCACTTCCGCCTTGCGATACTTTCCAAGCAGCGCTCCCAATAAATAATAGGAAGCCCTGATCTTTTTGATATATTCGTAATCCACCGACAATCCGGTGATTCCTGCCCCGCAGATTTCAAGCTTATGCTTGTCCAGTTTCCTGATCCGGGCACCAATATCCTCCAGCGCACCGATCATCACGCGGACATCCCGGACATCCGGGACATTGTCCACCACCACGACGTCATCCGTCATCACTGCCGCAGCAAGGATCGCAAGTGCTGCGTTCTTTGCCCCGGAAATCTCTACACTTCCATAAAGCGGGCGTCCACCCCGCATTCTATATTGATCCATCTTTTTCATACCTGTTCCCATAAAAATCCTTTAACAAACTCCTTTATATTTTAATACGCACTTCAAATTTGTCAAGGGAGTTTGCGGACTTTCGGCGTTTTGCCCGCATTCCAAGGGAAAACAGAGGAAAACCCGTCTGTTCTGCCCACAAAAAATCTGTCGTCTGGAACCAAGTGGAATCGTTTTCACTTGTCCACACCTCTGCCCTACGGCATCCGTCCTCAATCCTCTGCGCTGCCGTCACCCGCGCCCGCATCACTCTCTGCTGATGCGGCATCTGTGCTTTCCTCGCCCTCTGCAGCCGCTGCGTCTGTGTCTGTATCACTCTCTGCCGCTGCATCCGTGCCTGCATCGCTCTCCGTATCCTGGGATTTTGTGGTATAATGGCTTTTAATCAAGCGAATCTTTTTCCACTGCCCCTTGACCACCTTCCATTTGATCTCTTTCTTCCATCCTTCCAGTTTCTTTTCCCATGCCTCATTCTTTTTCT
>CADBTO010000154.1 GCA_902797565.1 uncultured Lachnospiraceae bacterium | reverse complement strand
CGTGAAGGATTACAGCTTTGATTCCCTGATGGAAAACTTCAGCTTCGTGTTCCAGAGGGTCTATCTGTTCGAGGATACGATCGCGAACAACATCCGTTTCGGCAGGCCGGAGGCGTCCATGGAGGAGGTCATTGCTGCGGCAAAACAGGCGAGGTGCCACGATTTTATCATCAATCTTCCGAATGGTTATGAAACGGTCGTCGGAGAGGGCGGGGCAACGCTGTCCGGCGGCGAAAAGCAGCGGATTGCGATTGCCAGGGCGATGATGAAAGATGCGCCCATCATTATCCTGGACGAGGCAACAGCAAATGTGGATCCGGAGAATGAGAAGGAGCTGACTGAGGCGATCCAGAACCTGACGAAAGAGAAGACGATTATTATGATTGCGCATCGGCTGAAGACGGTTCGAAATGCCGACCAGATCATCGTGATAGACAAAGGGCGGATCGTGCAGCAAGGACGGCATGAGGAACTGATGGAAGCGGACGGAATTTATCGTAGCTTTGTTTCCGGAAGGACGCAGGCTGTGAGCTGGAAAATCGCCTCGTGATCGGTTCGGGAGGGAAGCGGGCGTCAAGCGGAATGTCCGCCTCGTGAGACAAAAATTTTGGTATATATAGAAGGAGAAGTGGAAAAATGGATGCAAGCAACAAACTGGCGGCAAAGGATTTTATTTCGATCGGAAGATTCCACAGGGATTATCCAATCCTTGCTGACTGGGTACAGCGGGATTGTTGTGCAATTACAGGCTGAAGCTTTGCTATCTGGTGATGCAGGATGCGAAGCTTCTGCTTTTTGATGAGCCGACATCAGGGCTGGATTATGCCCATATGGTGAAGGTTGGGGAACTTCTGAGGGATCTGGCAAAGGCAGGGAATACGGTTCTGGTCGCCACGCATGATCCGGAACTGGTGGAAATATGCTGCGATGCGCTTTTGTGCATAGAGAATGGGAAAGTGCGTTACATGAGGTATATGAGAAAGGGGCTGGCAGAGTCTGGCGGAGAATCAGACAACGCATAAACCGAATCGGGTTGGAGCTTTTGGAGCCGGGAAGATGTTTGTCTTCCCGGTTATCTTTTTATCGCACGGGCTGCTTTTTCTTGATGTGCCGGGATGTGAAGAGGCGATAAATCGGATCATTTCATAAATCGATTTTTGCGTCGACAGCGTTTTTTGGTCAGAAAAAACCAGAGTGTATCTGTGTATGAAAGGGGCCATGCGGTAATTTTGCCGGAGGTTTTCCACATATCTACAAATATCGTGAGATCGCATCGTTAGAATACACAAGAGAAATATATAAAAAAAATGATTATTGTGAAAAATAAACAACTCAAAATTTTCCAAAGTCTAAATGGACAAATCGGCATCTCGTCCATATAATCAACCTCACCACATCGGCGCAGGTGCCGGGGTGGAATGTAGTTCCGAATTACCCATTCCGTATACGGGGAGTGTGTTGGAATGGGGCGGAAAGATGGAATCAAGGGGAAAAGGTATGGATGCTATGTCGGGTTTGGCGGTTTCTGAAATCCTTGGGATTGCCGTATCGACAGACTGGAAAACGCGCAGGATACCGAACCGGCTGATTCTTGCCGGAATCTTGTGGGGAGCTATCCTTCGCTTCCTGACAGGCGGACCGGTGGGGATGGCGGCAGGTTTGCTCCACAGTATGATGACAGTGGTGTGGTTGTTCCTGCTTTTTTCACTGGGTGTACTGGGGGCAGGGGATGTGAAGTTATTTTCCGTTCTTGCTGTGTTCCTGGGGGATCAAACCCAGAGGCGTGTGGTTCTCTATTCATTACTCGTGGGGGCAGTGGTTTCACTGGCTCGCATGATCAGAAACGGGCAGCTGTTTGACAGACTTTTCCACCTTAGAAGCTTTTATCTGGATTGCCTGGAAACACGGAGGCTCAAAACTTATGCACCGAACCCGCAATGGGGGCAGGACAGCTACATACACTTCTCCTTGTGTATTGCAGCAGGCTGGGTTTTGGCATTTCTTCAGGCTGCCCAAAATGGGGAGGTCTTATGAAACAACTGAAAGTCATGGTCGCAGATGTGGATGCTTCGTATGTCGGAGCGTTGGTCCGGTTCCTGATGGGGATTGGAAAGGGTTTTCTGGTGACATCTTATACGTCCGTGGATTTTTTTGCGGAAGAAGAGGGCGCATATGACGTGTCCCTGCTGGGGGATGGATTTACAGACGTGGTATTAAGGGATCCGGCTATGCGGCTGCGGATGGGGGAGATCCTTCATCTGACAGATGGTACGAAAGAAAGTGAGTTTGAGCAGCTGTACAAATTCCAGTCGATGGATACGTTTGTGGACCGGATCAGTCAGCATTCCAACGGGAAGGGCCTGGTGGCAGAAGCAGAGAATGAGAAACAGCGGATGATCAGTATCTACTCGCCGATGCACCATGAACTGACTCTGCCCTATGGCCTGACGATCAGCCGGATTCTGGCTGACCATGGCAGAACGTTGTTTGTGGATCTGGAGCAGCTGAGTATTCTGCCGGTGTTGATTGAAAAGAACCAGTCCAGGGATTTGCTGGATCTTCTGTATATGCTGGAAAGCGGTGCGGCAAGAGCGGATTGCATCAAGGATTTCCTGGGATTTTATGAAGGGTTCTATTTCCTGCCGCCAATGAACGGGCTGTCCGGGGTATCGAGTGTGAATGCCCGCCAGTGGGAAGGGTTTGTGCGTTTGCTGCGGAGGACAGATTTTGAAAATGTGATCATGGTGTTTGACAGTATCCTGCCGGGGATGGACAGTTTTCTGGGAAGGTCTGATGATATTTTGCTTCTGACGAAGAACGGGGATTTTTATGAGAAGAGCATGGGGATTTTCGTGGGATATCTGGAGAAAGCAGGATTATTACAAAATATCCGAAAGGTCGTACTGCCAATGTCGGCCGGGAACCTGGTGGATGGGACGTATCGTATGAACCAGCTGATGATGGGGAATCTGGGGAGTTTTGTGCGCAGGGAGTTTGCAGCGATGTAGCCGTGCCTTGCGCTTGCCGCAAGGCAGCGGGCATGGAGCGGAAGGTGCAAGGGCATTGCGCACTTGCCGGAAGGCAACAAAGCATGTGCGCAATGCCGTGCCTGCGGACGCAGGTACGAGAGTTTGCAGCGATGTAGGGGGTGTTTGATTGGGGAATGAGGCAGTAGCGGAAGAGGGCGGAAGGGATATCCGGCAGGAGATCCGGGATCGGGTGATGGCAGGTATAGACCTGTCCAGGGATTTTTCGGATGAAGAAGTGCTGGATATGATACGGGAAGAGATTATAGAAGCAGGGCATCGGGAACCCATAGGCCTTGCAGAACGGATGCGGATTGAACGGGATATTTTCCATTCGCTCCGGAAACTGGATGTCCTGCAGGATCTTCTGGAAGAAGAAGACATTACGGAGATCCTGATCAATGGGAGCCAGAATGTTTTTGTGGAGAAGAATGGCAGGCTGATTAAGTCTGAGAAGCATTTTTCCTCCGAGGAGAAGCTGCTGGATGTGATCCAGCAGATTGTGGCGGCGACGAACAAGATCGTGAACGAGAGTTCGCCGATCGTGGATACCAGGCTTTCCGATGGATCCAGGGTCAATATTATCCTGCCGCCGATTGCGGTGGATTATGGGATTGTGACAATCCGCCGCTTCCCGAAAGATCCGATCACGATGAAGAAACTGATTGCGCTGGGCTCGATTACGCAGGAAATGGTGGATTTCCTGGAGAAACTGGTGAAAGCAGGGTACAACATGTTTGTCAGTGGCGGGACAGGAAGCGGGAAGACAACGTTTTTGAATGCACTGACAGAGTTTATCCCGGCTGGTGAGCGGGTCATTACGATCGAGGATGCTGCAGAGCTGCAAGTCCGGGGTGTGGAAAATCTGGTTCGATTGGAAGCGCGGTCCAGGAACTTGGAAGGAAATCTGGAAGTCAGTATTAGGGAACTAGTACGGGCATCCCTGCGGATGAGGCCGGATCGGATTATTGTCGGCGAGTGCCGGGGCGGGGAAGCCCTGGAGGTGCTGCAGGCATGTAATACCGGCCATGACGGGAGTCTTTCGACGGGTCATGCGAATACCTGTGCGGACATGGTTTCCCGGTTGGAAACGATGGTGCTGATGAGTGGGATGGATATTCCGATTCCAGCCATTCGGGCGCAGATTGCGTCAGCAGTGGACATTTTTGTACATTTGGGGCGGCTTTCAGATCGAAGCAGGAAGGTGCTGGAAATCACGGAAGTGCTGGGCCTCAAAGACGGAGAAGTGGAACTTTGCCCGCTTTATGTTTATGAACCCGGAGACGGGAATGAGGGGAGAGGCTGTTGGAAAAAAGTAAACACGTTGAAAAACCACAGGAAGCTGCAGATGGCAGGCATCGCGCTCTGAAGGCGGCGTCTGTCAGGATGCAGAAGCCGAAGTCACAGGTCAGGAATGGCAGGGAACTGGTTCGGAAAGATTATGCCGTCCTGCTTGTGGAAGGT
>CADBTO010000153.1 GCA_902797565.1 uncultured Lachnospiraceae bacterium | reverse complement strand
TACAAAAAACTCAATCAAAAAATTCAACAAAATGCTCAGCCAGACAGGACACTGCTAAAGATTTGCTGCCGCCGTCAATGCGTCAAACTCATTATCAAACACGCCGCCCATCTTGTCGATTTCATCCCAGGTCCACCAGCGGCCATTCAGCTGGATGGAATGGAGCCCCACATCCATACACATGGTCTTCGTCGGCTTGCCGTTGACCACGATCCAAACATAACTGTCTATGTGGTAATGCACGAGAAACGCCCTCCCCTGCCTGGACGCCTTCATAACCTCCTCCTGGGAGGTTTCCTTTGTAATCAGCTCCGAACGTACAACAGCCATATGCTCTCCCCCTTTTTGGCCGCCAGCAACACTGGATTATGCTGCCGGCCGATTCTTTTCTTCAATAAAATCCACAAATTCACCCATTGGTAAAGGCTTCGAAAAGTAGTATCCCTGTATATAATCCACTCCCAGGGAACACATTGCCGCAAGCTGTTCCTCAGTCTCCACACCCTCGGATACAATCTCGAGCTGCATCTTCTTCATCATATGTACCACAGATTCCATGACATAGCGTGCCTTCTCGTTCTGGAAATAGGACTGGGTAAAAGAATAATCAAATTTGATGATCCGGACCGGCATATCGACGAAATAATCCAGATTCGAACGCCCCGTTCCAAAATCATCCAGTGAAAAATGGACACCGCTTTCCATCAGGTCTTCCATATTCTTCATCAATGTTTTTTTCGCATGGAGCGATGCGGTTTCCGTGATCTCAAGATTGATCATCCGGGGATCCACCTGGTACAGGTCGATAATCCGCAGGAACCGCTCTGCCAGATCTTCCTGCTCGCACTGTGCCACAGACAGGTTGACCTCAATGTAATGGAGTCCTAGTTCCTTCATATTATGTGCACATATGAACTCGCACACCTGCCGGAAGATCTCCTCCCCCATACTCACGATCAACCCTGTTTCTTCTGCCACCGGAATGAACTTCCCCGGCGGAACGATCGACCCATCCTCTGCCCGAATCCGCACCAAAGCCTCAGCAGACGCGAAACGTTTTTCCTTCGGCGCATAAATCGGCTGGAAAAACACCTCCAGACGACGTTCATCCATGGCCCGGCTGATCATCTGCTTGGTCTTGCTGTATCCCCGCAGCCGTTCCATCGATTTCCTGTCCATCACAACGCAGCCCTGCTCTTCCAGTTCTGTTGAAAAATAATGATGGAACCAGAACACTTCTTCCGCACTCTGTGCCACGGTGGAATCCGGCATCAGGTAGAACAGAAACTGCACCGGAATCACTTCACCGCTCTTTGAAATCCGGATCTCTTCCCGGTATTCCTTCCGGAAACGGTCATAGGTTTCAAACATCTCCCCGGCATGTTCAAATGTCAGCAATAGTTCCATTCCGACATATCGGAACACCTGCGCATTTTTGTATTTTTTGATGGTCTGCTTCAGGAAATTCGCTGCATGGATCACGAGTTCCGTTTCTTTTTCATGATCCAGCTCCCGGTCGCGGATTCGAATGATCACGTTCATTCCCGCAAACTTCCTGTCGTTTGCGTATGACTCGTTCATCAGCTCCATCAAGACGCTCCCGTTGTACAGGCCCGTCCTGCGGTCTATCCCTTCCCGCGGGTTTTCCAGTTCCGCATAAAGCACCATCATTCCCAGTGCAGCAGAAAAACCCACAAGCAGCCACTCCCGGTGGAAAAACTGAATCGTTGCGGCCGCCATCCAAAGAAGCATCCAGAGCAGGATCGCTTGGCGCCGTTCTTTTGACGTCTTGTCCGCAAAGATAACGCCGGTCACAAGGATCGAAAGTACATAAAACAATCCGTAAAGATACGCGTAGATAACGGACGGCCCGGTGGAATATACCACAAGCCCCTCTGCCCGGTAGCTGACCGGCAGGAAGAAGACACCCGCCACGCCTGCCACAACCAGAAGCTGGTAGGCCACCCGCATCCCCTTATATCTGTGCGCGCGCACAAACTCGTCCGCCGCATAGAGGAAGCCAAAATAACTCTCTGCAACCAGCGATGCAAGGTACAGCTTGCAAAGCAGGCGAACCACCACCGGCGAAAATCCATTTTCGCCTTCAAATACAATGCCGACAATCGACAGGATATCAAACAGCAGGCAGATCCCTGTCGCAAGCAATGCGCGAAAATAGAGCCGTTTGGATTTGATCTGTACAAATCCGGCCCGAAAACTCAGGTACAGCACCACCAGTACGATCAACAGCCCGCCTACCTGCATATGGATATTCAGCATATTTGCACCATTCTCTTCTGTCAACTTCCAACTTGATTGCATGCTACAACCATACATGGTACACCATTTCCTATGCTAATGCAAGCAAAAAAATCGGGAAAGGATCATTTTATCCCTTCCCGATCGTTTATCTTTTGGAGCAGGGAGGATTTGCATCCCCTCCCGCGAGATATTTATTGTGCAGCAGCTTTCTGCGCTTTGATCTGCTCTGTCAGCATCGGAACGATCTTGTTCAGATCCCCAACGATGCCGTAGCTTGCCACGTCAAAGATTGGAGCTGTCTCATCTTTGTTGATGGCAATAATGATGTCTGATTCTTCCATGCCAGCCACGTGCTGGATCGCGCCGGAAATACCGATTGCGAAATACACGTTCGGACGCACGGTCTTCCCGGTCTGCCCCACCTGAAGGTCTTTCGGCTTCCAGCCATTATCCACAACTGCGCGGGAGCATGATACTGTCCCACCGACAGCCTCTGCAAGGTCTTCCAGAATCTTGAAGTTCTCCGGGCTGCCCACGCCGCGGCCACCGGATACCAGGATCTTTGCATCCATAATATCCACAACCTTGGCAACATTCTTCACTTCTTCCAGAATTTCCACATAGCGGTCATTTTCTTCCAGCTTCGCGTCAAAGTTAATGACCTCTGCCTTGTGGTTCGGATCCTTCGGAAGCTTCACCATCACGCCAGGACGCACGGTTGCCATCTGCGGACGGTTGTCCGGGCAGGCGATGGTCGCGATGGTATTCCCGCCGAATGCCGGACGGGTCATCAGCAGCTGGTTATGCTTCTGCTCCTGTCCTGCCACCGGCTGGATCGGGAAGTCACCGATATCAAGACCGGTACAGTCTGCTGTCAGACCGGTTGCCACGCGTGCGGATACCGTCGGGCCCAGGTCACGTCCGATTGCGGTCGCGCCCACCAGCATAATTTCCGGCTTGAACTCCTTGATCACTGCGGTCAGTGCCTGTGCATAAGGCTCTGTACGGTACTTCTCCAGCTTCGGGTCATCGACCACGATAACTTTGTCCGCACCATATGCGCCCAGTTCGTCTGCAAGATTTCCTACATCTTTTCCAAGAAGGACTGCGGTGACCTCTGTTCCCAGGTCGTTCGCCAGCTCCTTCCCTTTTCCGATCAGCTCGAAAGCAATGCTCCCCAGCTTGTTATCTACCTGCTGTGCAAAGGTAAATACGCCTTTGTAATCTTCAACTGCCATATTGAAACTCTCCTATCTATGGATCTTCCCGCGCGTTTTCTTCCGCCCGGAAATCGTTTTCGTTCCTCAAACCTTCCGGCCGGGGAAGCCTTCCCCAAAGCCCTCCGGTATTAGATGATGTGCTTCTCGTTCAGCTTCTCCATAATATAGTCCACGGACTCCTTCGGGTCTTTGTTGATGACCTCGCCCTTGCCCTTACGAACTTTGTCAGAAGCCTTGGCAATTTTGGTAGGAGAACCTGCAAGACCAATATTCGCGTCATCAAGGGTGGTCAGCTTGTCCCTGCCCCAAACAGTCACTTCTTTCTCATACGCGTCAAAGATGCCGCCCGGCGTCATATAACGCGGCTCATTCAGCTCTGCAAGTGCCGTAACCAGGCAGGGCAGCTTGCTCTTCAGCATATGATAACGGTCGTCATACTGGCGCTTTACGGTAATCGTATCGCCCTCAACCTTGATGTCCTCTGCATAAGAGATCACCGG
>CADBTO010000152.1 GCA_902797565.1 uncultured Lachnospiraceae bacterium | reverse complement strand
ATGACCCGGATTTCAACAAAGAACTGACTACGCTCTTCATCGAGTATGCGGGAAGACCGTCAAGGCTCTATTTCGCGGAGAAAATGACGAAGGATCTGGGCGGCGCCAGGATTTATTTAAAGCGGGAAGACCTGAACCACACCGGCGCACACAAGATCAACAACGTCCTGGGACAGGCACTGTTGGCAAAGAAGATGGGAAAAACGCGTCTGATCGCGGAAACCGGTGCCGGGCAGCATGGCGTGGCGACGGCAACAGCTGCGGCGCTTCTGGGACTCGAATGCGTCGTCTTTATGGGCGAGGAAGATACGAAGCGGCAGGCACTCAATGTTTACCGGATGCGGCTTCTGGGCGCGGAAGTGGTTCCCGTCAAAAGCGGTACGGCAACATTGAAAGATGCCGTTTCCGAAACCATGCGGGAATGGACGCGGCGGATCTCGGATACGCATTACTGCCTGGGTTCTGTCATGGGACCGCATCCGTTCCCGACCATTGTCCGGGATTTCCAGGCCGTTATTTCCAAAGAAACCAGAGAACAAATGCTGGAACGGGAAGGACGGCTGCCGGATGCAGTGCTTGCCTGCGTGGGCGGCGGCTCCAACGCGATCGGAAGCTTCTACCATTTTATCGAGGACAAAGGCGTGCAGCTGATTGGATGCGAGGCTGCGGGCAGGGGCATCCATACGAAAGAAACGGCCGCAACCATCGCCACCGGCCGCGAAGGCATCTTCCATGGCATGAAATCCTATTTCTGCCAGGACGAATACGGCCAGATCGCGCCAGCGTATTCGATTTCGGCAGGTCTGGACTATCCGGGGATCGGGCCGGAACACGCATGGCTGCATGATACCGGACGTGCGCAGTATGTGGCTGTGACGGATGAAGAAGCAGTGGAAGCATTTGAATATCTGTCCCGTATAGAAGGAATCATTCCGGCAATCGAATCTGCGCATGCCGTAGCACATGCACGGAAAATCGCACCAGCCATGGAGCCGGACAAGATCATCGTCATCACGATTTCCGGCAGGGGGGACAAAGACTGCGCAGCGATCGCAAGGTATAGGGGGGAGGATATATATGAGTAGGATTCATACCGCGTTTGAAACACGCAAAGCGTTCATCCCGTTTATTACCTGCGGCGATCCGGATCTTGGGACGACAGAAGCCTGCGTCAGGGCTATGGCAGAAAACGGCGCAGATTTAATTGAACTGGGCATCCCGTTTTCTGATCCGACAGCAGAAGGCCCTGTGATCCAGGCAGCGAATACGCGCGCCCTTGCCGGAGGCGTGACGACAGATCAGATTTTTGACCTTGTGCGCCGTCTTCGGAAAGATATTGACATCCCGATGGTTTTTATGACCTATGCGAATGTGGTCTTTTCCTATGGTGCGGACAAATTCATCTCAACTTGCAGTACCATCGGAATCGACGGGCTGATCCTGCCGGACATCCCGTTTGAAGAGAAAGGAGAATTCCTGCCGCTTTGCCGCAAATACGGGGTGGATCTGGTTTCTCTGGTCGCGCCGACCTCTGCAAACCGGATTGCAATGATCGCGAAAGAAGCGGAAGGGTTCCTGTATCTTGTATCGAGTCTGGGTGTCACGGGTACACGCAGCGAAATCACGACGGATCTGCCTGCGATTGTCCGGGTTGTCCGGGAGCATACAGACATCCCCTGTGCCGTCGGGTTTGGGATTTCTACGCCGGACCAGGCGAAGAAGATGGCAGACGTATCAGACGGGGCAATCATTGGATCGGCGATTGTCAAGCTTCTGGAAGCGCATGGCACGGATGCACCGCGCTATATTGGGGAATACGTCAAAGAGATCCGGGAAGCATTGGGATAGTGTGACGCTTACGGTAGTGTCGCATTCGTATGACAGCAGGGGACAAAGAGGCATGATAGGAAAAGGCATAGCAAAAGACGACCAGGCAAAAGAACGGCTCAAACCCGTCACGATGAATGATATCGCAAAACGCCTGGATGTCAGCACGGTAACGGTATCGAATGCCCTCTCCGGCAGGGATGGCGTCGGCCAGGACATGAAACGGAAAATCCTGCAGGAAGCACGGCGGATGGGTTATCTGCGCAGCATGGAGGAAAGCCGCTGCGTGACCAGCAAAGAGATCGGGAAAAACCTGTATCAGAAGCGGGTTGCAGTCTATATCGGGCGCGGGAAGCATTGTCTTCTGGATCGCGAATCCTGGCGCTTTCTGGACCGGCAGATGGAGCAGGAGCAGTCGATCGCATCGCTCATTCTGGAGGATGATACGGACGCAGGCCGCTTTGAGGGCGTGATCTGCGTGGGGCTTCTGCCTGAAGGCAGGCTTCGGGAGCTGCCGTCGGTCGTCATCGGAAGGGGTACTGCGCCCATAAAGCCAGGCATGGATTACGTAATTCCCGGATTCTATGCCGGTGCTTCCATGCTCGTGGATGTACTGCATCGGCAAGGGCACCGGAAGATCGCCTTCCTTGGAAGCCCTGCCGGCCGGCAGACGCTCGCAGAACGGGATGAATATCTGGGCTATTGCCGCGGGATGATGCTGCATGGACTGCCTGCGTCAGGGTGGGAGCAGGATGTGGAAAGCGTAGTCCGGCAAGGTGCAACAGCAGTGATTGCCAGCAAATGGAAGCAGAAGCATCTGGAAACAACCGGCTTATCCCGCGCAGCATTTGCCAATGACTGGGACGAACCGGATTGCCTTGCCTATTGCTTCAAATGGAATATCCTGTTCCACAAAGCGCTGCAGACACTGCACAGGAAACTGGAACAGCCCGGCTTATGCTGCGGCGTACAGACCGTGATCGGGGAAATCCGGCAGGGAAAAGAATCGGCGGAACAAGCCCCGGACCAGGCAGGAAAGGAGCGCACAGCATGAAGAACACAAAGCCGGACTGCATGTCCATCGGTGTACTGGTACAGGAGGCTAATACTGCAGACCGCTGCTCCTTCTACGGGATGCTCTTTCAGAAAGTCGTGCTTGAGGCCGCCGGCCAGGAATGTTTAACGATGCTGGAAATTGTCCCGAAGGCAAGCGAGCAGGAGTGCGTGCTGCCCCGGTGCCTTTCGAACGAGGGCATCCAGGGCCTGTTGGTCATCGGCACATGGGAGCAGCCTTATTTGCAGAATATCCTGCAGCAGGCGGAGATACCGCTGGTGCTGCTGGATGAATCCGATGCATTCTATGCCTGTGACGCGATTCTGCCGGAAAATTATTTTGGAATGTACCAGGCAACCAGGCATCTCATTGATATGGGACACCAGAACATTGGCTTCGTCCGTCCCGCCTCCACCGCTCCGTGTGTACTGGACCGGTATTTTGGCTGGCGATGTGCATTGGAAGAAGCAGGACTGGCGGTCCGTGAAGAATGGATCCTGGACAGCGAAGAACTTCCGGCCGGAAAGAGGCGGCGCAGTTTTCCGAAAGGCGGCCCGCTGCCGACGGCTTTTGCGGCATCGGACCGCAAAGCGGCGCTGTGGCTGGCCCGGATACTCGAAAAGCGGGGGCTGTCCATACCGGAAGATATCGCGGTAGTTTCCGTTTCTTATGATGGGAACCTGCTTCCCGGCCAGCTGGCATCTTACCGCCTGGATCTGGAAGCGATGGCCAGGCGCGCAGTTCGGGTACTTTCAAAAAAAATCCGGTTCGGGGACAATTATTCCGGCATACGCTTTGTTGATGGCCGGCTTGAAAAACGGGGTTGATATGGCAAAAGAAATACGGATGACAGACATTGCGGCAGAACTTGGCGTCAGCACCGTGACGGTTTCCAAGGCGCTGTCCGGCAAGCAGGGGGTCAGCAAACGTCTGCGGGACAGAATCCTGGAGAAAGCGGCGGAGCTTGGATATGAACTGGATCAGAAAAAGGCGGCAGCGGACTTTCTGCATGCCGGTCTTCTTGTGGCAAACCGCTCCTTCATGGATCCCCAGTCATGTTATTGGAATATCTACCAGCAGCTTGCACAGGCTGCATCCCAGGAACAGGTCGGGCTGCTGCTGGAAGTGGTCAGTCCGGATGCGCAGGCACAGGCGCATCTGCCGATGCTCCTTTCTGCCGCAAAACCAGATGGACTGATCCTTCTGGGAGATTTTGGAAAAAAATACCGCAGAATGCTTTCAGAATCTTCCGGGCTGCCGATGGTCTGGCTGGACTCCTACGGCGACAGCGATGCGGCGGCCTGCATCCTGCCCAATAATATATACGGGGCATCGGAGGCGACGGGCTGCCTGCTGGACAAGGGATATCGGCAGATTGGCTTCGTAGGCAGTATCCTGGTCTCAGAACGGATCCGTTCCAGGTATCTGGGATATGTAAATGCGCTGGTCAAAAAGAACCTGCCGGTTCGTCCGGAATGGGTACTGGAAGACCATGATGCAGATGGACGGCCTCTGGAACCAGAGGAATTTGCCTTGCCAGAGGAACTTCCAGATGCGTTTTTTGTGTATGACAGCCTGATCGCGCATCGCTTTGCAACGCGGCTGCGTATGGAAGGCTTCCGGGTTCCGGAAGATATCGGGATTTCCTGTTACAACGACGGCTGGAATCCGGATGGTTTTCCCTGCTATGTCCCGGACATCCAGAAAATGGCAGCCGGGGCAATGATTATGCTGCGGGGCCGGATCCGGGATGGGAAGGCACGCGTTGGAAAACTCGTAATACCTGGAGAATTAGTACAGTAGTGCAGAAGGGCGTTCGCATCGCGAAGCCCTTCTGGCAGCCTGGTCGAAAGAGAGGAAATTATGGAACAGGAAAAAACATCCAGAAACAGGGTAATCATCCGAACCAGCATGATCGGCATCCTCGTGAACCTGTTTCTGGCAGGATTCAAAGCGGCAGTCGGCCTCCTGTCCCATTCAATCGCCGTAACGCTGGATGCAGTAAACAACCTTTCCGATGCGCTTTCTTCCGTGATTACCATTGTCGGGACCAAACTGGCGTCCAAACAGCCGGATCGCGAACACCCCCTCGGGCACGGACGAATCGAATACCTGAGCGCGCTGCTGGTTTCTGCAATCGTTCTATACGCGGGCGCAACATCCTTGGTGGAATCCATAAAGAAGATCATCTGGCCGGAAAAAGCCAGCTACAGCATGGTATCGCTGGTGATTATCGCGGTTGCAATCCCGACGAAACTGATTTTGGGCAGCTATGTCTCCGCGAAAGGGCGGCAGGCAGATTCCGGCGCACTTGAGGCTTCCGGAGCGGATGCCCGTTTTGACGCGATCCTGTCTGCATCCGTGCTTGCCTCTGCACTGGTCTATCTGGCAAGCGGGCTTTCCCTGGAAGCCTATGTTGGAGCAGTCATTGCCGTCGTCATCATCAAAGCCGGGCTGGAAATGATGACAGAAACACTGGATGATATCCTGGGACGCCGGGCGGATCCGGAAATCTCGCAGAAGATCAAGCAGCTGATCAGCGAGGAGCCGGAAGTCCGGGGAGCCTATGACCTTTTCATCAATAATTACGGCCCGGGCCGGGAATATGCCTCCGTCCATGTCGAACTGCGGGATACCATGAGCGTGGAAGAGGTGGACATTCTGACCCGGCGGATAGAGGCAAAGGTCTATAACGCGACAGGCGTCGTTCTGACAGGTGTTGGGGTGTACTCATACAATACAAAAGACGACCTTGCCGGGGAAATCCGCAACCAGGTCCAGGAGCTCGTGCTCTCACATAACTGGGCACTGCAGCTCCATGGGTTTTATGTGGACACAAAAGAAAAAAAGCTGCGCTTTGATGTGGTGTTTAGCTTTGACATCCCGATGAAGGAAGGCCTGCGCATCCTGCTGGATGAAACCGAGCGGGCATTTCCGGAGTATGCCGTGCAGATCACGCCGGATGTGGATTTAACAGATTAGAGGGGGTTACCCTCTAATCAATTCCTCTAACCAGTTTCTCCAGCCCAACCCCCTATCCGATTGCGCGTTCCGCAATCTCATACAGCAGCTTTTCTGTCGTTTCCCAGCCGATGCAGGCATCGGTGATGGACTGGCCGTAGACCTGGTGGTCAGAAATCTTCTGGTTTCCTTCAACCAGATAGCTTTCGATCATGACTCCTTTGACGAGGCGCTTGATCTCTGCAGAAAACCGGCGGTTGTGCATAACCTCATGGACAATGCGGACCTGCTGCAGGTACTGCTTGCCGGAGTTCGAATGGTTGGCATCAATGATCGTGGCCGGATTGACAATATCCATTTCATCATACATCCGTGCCAGACGCTTGATATCCTCATAATGGTAGTTCTGCGTGGCATTCCCATGCTTTGAAACAGCGCCGCGGAGGATGGTGTGCGCGAGCGGATTTCCTGTGGTTTCCACTTCATAACCGGAAAACACGAAGTGGTGGGGGTGCTGTGCCGCGTAAACAGAATTCAGCATGACAGAAAAATCCCCGCTGGTCGGGTTTTTCATCCCGCTCGCCACATCAAAGCCGGAAACCGTCAGCCGATGGTGCTGGTCTTCAACGCTCCGGGCACCAATCGCGACATAGGACAGCAGGTCTTCCACATAACCCCAGTTTTCCGGATAGAGCATTTCATCCGCCGCACTCATTCCATAATCTTCAATCGAGCGGATGTGCATCTGCCGCATCGCCACAAGGCCTGCCACCATGTCCGGATCCCCCAGCGGGTCCGGCTGGGAAGCGATACCCTTGTATCCCTCGCCCGTGGTCCGGGGCTTGTTCGTATAAATGCGCGGGACGATCAGGACACGCTCCGCGACCTGCTCTGCAACCCTGGAAAGCCGTTCAATATATTCGAGCACCGGCGCTTCGCTGTCTGCCGAGCAGGGACCAACGATCACGAGGAAGCGGTCGTCCTTTCCGGTGATGATGTCCGCCACTTCCTGATCCCGCTTCGCCTTCACCTTTGCCCCCTCCGGGGACAGCGGGTATTGCTTCTTGATTTCCTCCGGGGAGGGCATGGGGGTAATGTACCTGAAACTCATAATCTTTCTCCTTTTTCTTTTTCTTTTTCTCTTTTTCCTGCACCACAGCTTTATTGCCAGAATGCCGCATGTTTTACGGCTTCCACCGGCATTTCGCAGCCGGTCCAAAGCTGGAATGCGCGTGCCCCCTGGTAAAGCAGCATATATCTGCCGTTTACGAAGGGCAGCCCCAGTTCTTTTGCACAGGAAAGCAAGGGCGTTTGGGGAGGGTCGTAGATGATGTCCGAGATAATGCAGCTGCCGGAAGTGCGGCACACAGACAGAACCTCTTTGGAAACCGGGCTTTCCCCGCTGCTCCCCATTCCCACGGGCGTTGCGTTCGTAAGCAGGGAAGCAGAGCAGAGTGCCTGTTTTAATGCGGATTCATCGGAAAGCTCTGCTACTGATAGCACACATCCGGTGGCATTCTGCACGGTTTCCGCGAAATCCACAGCTGACTGGAAGTTTTTGCCTGCCCGCTGGAAAATATGGATCCGGTCCATTTCCTCCCTTGCAGCATGGGCAATGATGGAACGGGCCGCTCCGCCGCAGCCCAGGATCACCATTTCCCTGGAGGCCGGCGCAAAGCCTTCTTTTTTCAGCGAATCAAAATACCCTGCTCCGTCCGTGGTATCTCCATAAAGCCTTTCATTCCCGATTTTGACCGTGTTCACAGACCGGGTAAGCTGCGCAGTGGGGGAAAGGTCATCCAGATAAGGGATGACGCTTTCCTTGAAGGGCATGGTCAGATTGAAGCCCAGCGCTCCCAGGGATTTCAGGCCTTCCACGGCCACGCCGATCTCATCCGGGGCAATCTCGAATGCAAGATATACGATGTCCAGCCCCAGAAGCTGTGCAGCAAGACTGTGCATAGCCGGCGAGATGGAATGCCGCGCCGGATTCCCCAGCAGGCAGAGCAGTTTCGTGGTTCCAGAGATTGTGTTGTCCATAAATTTCTTCCTCATCCAGGTTTTATGTGAATCGAGCAGCGGCGCACCCCGTCGCCATCGTGCAGGGGGATGCAAATTCTCCCTGCTCGCCGCGCGGGGTGCGCCCGGCCCTGCCGGGATTTTTCACTGCGCACCCCGTCGCATAAGAAAGAGTGTAGCACAAGGGGGCGCAGGATACAAGCAAAAATCCCCACTCTGTATCCCAGCCACAGCAAAAATCCCGGATTCATCGAAAAAAAACTTGAAATCCAGCGGGTTTCGATGTACGATAGGAAATCATTGAAATTGGTAACGATTGAGGAGGAAAAAAATATGCCACTTGTCATCAAGGGAACCCTGATCGGAAGCGGAAAGCCATTGGTATGTGTCCCAGTGGTGGATCACAGCGAGACAGAGATCCTGGTGCATATCAAAGAACTGGTGGAAAAAGAAGTGCCCGCCATTGAATGGAGGGTGGACTGCTTCGGGGAAGCAGGGGATGAGGAGAAACTGCGCAAGGTGCTTGAGGAAATCCGCAGCCTCACGCCCCGGACGGTGATGATCGCTACGCTGCGCTCCCGGGCGGAAGGCGGTGAGGCGGATTTTTCCGAAGTGGAAACCGCTTCGATCTTATACCGGATCGCAGAAGCGCACTGCGTGGATCTCATTGATGTGGAATTCTACCAGTTCCGGAACATTGATAAAATTTTTGCGGACCTGCATGAAAAGGGCGCAATGGTCATCTCTTCCTGCCACAACTTTTCCCGCACCCCAAGCGAGGGGGAGCTGAAGAAAATTTTTTATGAGATGAGCTGCAAGGAAGCGGATATCATCAAAGTTACGATGATGCCCCGGAAGGTCTCTGATGTATTCTCTTTGCTGAAAGTCGCATCGGAGTTCCACGAAGAAAACAGTGACATTCCGCTGATCGCCATGTCGATGGGGGATATGGGGCGGATTTCCAGGATCCTGGGAGAGCAGATCGGCAGCTGCATTTCCTTCGGGCTGGACAAAGAGGAGAGTGCACCGGGGCAGATGCCCTTTGCGGTGCTTTCAGACGTGCTGGACAAGATACACCAGAATTATGTATATCAGGGCTAAGACAATGGGACACATCTATTTAATCGGGTTTATGGGAAGCGGGAAAAGCGCGACAGGACGTGCGCTCGCGGTTAAAACAGGCTGGGAACTGGTGGATACGGATCGTGAGATCGAGGTGCAGGCAGGCAAGACCATACCGGAACTTTTTGCCGCAGAAGGCGAGCAGGCCTTTCGGAAACGGGAGGCCGCACTGATGCAGCGGATTCGTCAGGAATATGAGGCAGATGGGACAGGCAAGATCATCTCCTGTGGCGGCGGGATCGTGCTGCAGGAAGAAAATATTTCGAATATGCGGAGAAGTGGAACAATCATTCTCTTGACCGCGTCTCCGGAGGTGATACTGGAGCGGGTTTCCCGGAATGACCGGCGCCCGGTTCTGGCAGGAAGGAAAACCCTCCCGGATATCCGTGCGATGATGGCAGAGCGGCTTCCCAGATACAATGCAGCTGCGGATATACGGATCTCTACAAACAAGCGGGAGACCAAACGGATTGCAGAAAAAATCCTGCATCTGTGCGCAAACACCCCGGCGCATGGCAAGCCATAAATTTTTTTGATTTTTTTAATTTTTTGCTTGACTTTCTGTTTCACATTTGCTAATATAAATCTCGGTTCTGAGGGAGCGTTAAAACAAGCCATCAGAACTGATATATGTAGGCGTAGCGTAGCTGGATAACGCATCAGACTCCGACTCTGAAGATCGCTGGTTCGAATCCAGTCGTCTACATCATCTTTTATCAGGGAAGTAGGGAAATTTTTCCCTACTTTTCTTTACATGCGCACGGGAGCGTAAGGAAGTTTCCCGGCTTTGCCGGGCGCTCCCGGCGCAGCGGGCAGTGCGGATTTGCATCCTCCCTGCCCGATTGTGCACGGGAGCGCAAGGAAGTTTCCCGGCCCGATTATGCACGGGCGCGCGAAAACGGGCGGCGCCCCGCGCACAATCTTCCAAAGATGAATGCTGGAATAATACGCTGAAAAATGAGTATGAAAGACATGGTGCAGTTTGTGGTGCAAATGATGATGAAGAAAGGAAGTTGAGCAAGTTGTCAGAGTTTATCAAGAACCATCTGGGACGCGTGATTGCAATGGTATGCCTGGTGGCATTTCTGGTGGCGATGGTTATGTCTACCGGAACAGACAGCAGCGAAGGCGAAAGCAACGCGGCAAAATCCAAAACAGAGAAGGTGGAATCGACCTCCAAAGAAAAAGACGCAGAGCAAAAAACAGACGAAAAAAAAGACAAAGCCAAGGAAGAAGAGGAAGACAAGAAAGATAAAGAAGACAAAGAAGATGCGGCAGAAACAGACGAAGAAGCAGCAATTACCAGCGAGTTTTCCGAGACTTCCAACAAGGCACTGGCAGATCTGATCCGCCGCTACTACAAGGCATATGACAAGGGCGATCTGGAAACACTGAAGGAAGTGGCATCTCCGCTTTCAAACCGTGAAAAAAGCTATATTGCCTTTATGTCGAAATACGTCAAGTCCCATGATATTAAGAAGATCTATGCAAAACAGGGACTGGATGCAGGCTCCATCATGGTTTCCGTATATATGGAAGAATACTTCCAGAAAGTGAAAAGCCCGGCACCCGGCGCGGAATTCTTCTATGTGGAAACAGCGGACGGAGCAATGAGTATCAACAATCGCTACAGTTCTTTCAATCTGGAAAACAAGGATCTGAAGATGGATGAAACCATCACCAGCCAGATTGCTTCTTTCGAGCAGGAAGAAGGCGTTGTGAAACTGCTGAGTGATATACAGACTGAGTACAATGATGCAGTAATCCAGGACAAAGAACTGGCAGGCTTTATCAAGGATTTCCAGTCCAAAGCTGCGAAATGGGCATCGGATTACCAGAAAGAAGAAAAGGAACGCCAGAAGGCCGCTGAAAAGAAAGCAGAAGAAGAAAAGAAAGCGGCGGAAGCAGAAAAGAAAGCAGGAGAAGCGAAGATCTTTGTAACCACGGATGGCGTGAACCT
>CADBTO010000151.1 GCA_902797565.1 uncultured Lachnospiraceae bacterium | reverse complement strand
TTCCAGAGTTTTAACAAAAAAAGTGCCAGAAAATTGTGCGAAAAATGTTAAAAACGTGCTTATCATTGAAACGTGAAATAATTTTTTGCGGGCGGCAAATATCGTAGTATTTCTGGATGGGCTGGAAGAAAAGCAAAAAATGGCACGATGGATTATGGAAAAATTATGAAAAAAAAGGGGGGTGACAAAAAATCACAAAAATGGTAGAATGAAAAGTGGGTTTTTGCGTTTATAAGATTTTGGCAAAATCTTTGCAGAATCTTTACCTATAGAATGGGGAGGTCAGGATGGCAGAGCAGCGGCAGGTGGTTTATGGGATGCTTTCCCGGGAGGGGGAGCGAGAAGTCAATGAAGATGCCATTGGTGCTGCGCAGGCAGGCGGGAAACATCTGTTTGTGCTTTGTGATGGGCTGGGCGGGCATGGAAAAGGGGAAGTGGCGTCCTCTCTGGTGGTTTCTGAGATGAAGGCGCATTTTGAAACGAACTGCCAGGCCGGGGCGGCGCAGTGTCTGGAAGCAGGGATTCTCCAGGCACAGCAGGCGCTTTTGGAACGGCAGGAAGCGGATGGCGCGCCGCATGCCATGAAGACGACCGTCTGCGGGCTTGTGCTGGATCTGGATGGGAGCATGGCGGTTTACGGGCATGTGGGGGATTCCCGGCTGTATGTGTTTGAAAAAGGAAAGTTCAAGGCGCGTACCCTGGACCACAGCGTTCCGCAGATGCTGGCAAGCCGGGGAGACATCAAAGAGTCCGAGATCCGCCATCATGAGGATCGGAACCGGCTGCTGCGGGTGATGGGGACGCCATGGGATGATCCCAGATACCAGATCTCGAAACCTGTGGCGCTTACGAAGCACAGCGTGTTTTTGCTTTGCAGCGACGGGTTCTGGGAATGGATCGAGGAGAAGGCAATGATGGATACGCTGAAGCATGCCGCATCGCCGCAGGAATGGCTGGAGAAGATGGAGCTGCTGGTTCTGGAAGCGGGCAGCGGGAAGCATATGGATAATTATTCCGCAATCGCGGTATGGATCCGGTAGGAGGCAGGCTGGGTATGGAGTTTGGCATGGAGTCTGGCACGAAAATTTGCAGAAAGTCTTGCAGAAAGCAGAGCGGGGTGCGGGAATACCAGAGACAAAGATGCGTCCGATTGGTGGCGCTACTTCTGGCGATTTTTGCCGGAGCGCTTTGCGGCATCCTGTTTGGGGAAGAACTGCCAGTCTTTGCGGCGCAGACGATCAAGCAGCCGTATCTGGCGGAACAGGCGATCGGGAAAGCACCCCGGATCCGCGTGTTCCTGACCGGATCGAAGGTCGGGAGGGATGCAGCTGTTTCCGGTACGATGGGTGCACAGGAACTGGAACAGGATGGAGAGCTGGAACGTTTTTCGGACAGCGGGGAGGGCATCTCCTATATCATCCTGCTTGACAATTCCGGCTCTGTGGACCGGGCGCAATTCCAGGAGGCAAAGCAGCAGCTGGCGTCCCTTTGCCGGAAACTGCGTGGAAAAGACAGGCTGACGGTATACACTGTGGGGACAACGAGCCCCAGGGGGGAGAAAACTGTCGTCTGCAAAGCAGTGAATGGAGGGGACGGCGCGGCGAAGAAAAAAGCTGCAAAAAAGATCGAAGACATTTCCTATATGCAGATGGCAGAGAGCAAGACCGTGCTCTATCGCTCGCTGAACCAGGTTCTTGCCGGGCAGTCCGCGCAGCAGAGGCGTACGATCGTACTATTAGTGACGGACGGTGAGGATGATTCCGAAGGGAAGGACATCAGTGACGATTCCACGCTCCGCGAGGTCAAGGCGTCGATCATCCCGGTGTACGGGGTGCTGCTGCACAATTCTTCATCCGTACCAAATCGTAAGAAAATCGACTATACCCAGAACAAGATCCTGAATGAGAAGAATTGCCGGGGATATTATGCGGATTGCAGCGGCAGCTCTTCCCCAGCAGAGGTTCAGGAGGCGTTCCAGACGCTCGATGATCTGCTGAAAAAACAGACCTATGTGGCGCATCTTGCGGCAGGGACAAACCGGACAGAAGGGAAGGGCAAGCTGGCACTGGTTGTGGATGGAAACGGGATCGACCCGGTTCCCATGGACTATTCGGATTTTGAAGAGGACAAGGAGCCGCCAGTGGTTCAGGGAGATGTGTCCCAGAACGGGGCCAACGCCATCGTTTTGCACCTTTCGGATGAAAACGGGGTGGACGAGGCAAGCGCGGGGGAAGCGGTTCATTATGCCCTGCGGTCCAAGGCGAAGAACGGGGACGGGAAGGTCTGGTCAATCTCCGAGGTACAGACGAAACGGAACGGGAAGGAACTTGCCGTTACGCTCGCCCTTACGGAAGATCTGTATACGGAATCCTACATCCTGGAGATCAACGGAATCCGGGATGAATCCCAGTCGTCCAATGAGATGCAGGGGACTTCGGTGGAGTTTACGGTGGAGGATGGGAAGAACCCTGTGACGGCACGGCTGGTGGCATTCCTGATCTCCTTCTGGTGGATTTTCCTGCTTCTGATTGTCTTGGTGATCGGGCTGGTGCTGCTGCTTGTTGTCCGGAATAAGAAGGCAAAGGCCGCGGAGATTGACGCGGCGGAGCTGACCAGGGCGAAAACCCGCAGGATCCGTCTGAAAGTCTTTGAGGCGCGGGGCACAGAGCGGTCGCTCGATCTGGAAGTGGACGGGAGCTTTTTTGTGGGCAGGTCTTCTTCCAGCTGCGAACTCTTTTTCGATGACGACCAGCTTTCGAAGCAGCACTTTGTGATCGAGGCAAACCGGATGGGCTGCTATGTGACGGATCTGGAATCGACGAATGGAACGAAGGTCAACGGGGTGCGGATCACGGAGCGGCGGCAGCTTGCGGATGGCGATGAGATCGTGGCAGGCAGGGAGCGCATTATTTTCTATATGGAGCCGGATCGGAATGGAGACAGGGTATGAACATATGTCCGAATTGCTTTTCGCAGCTGAATAATCCGGGCGCGCAATGCGCGGTATGCGGATACCAGGAAACCCGCAGGGAAGAACGCGCGCTTCCTGCGGGGATGGTGCTGAACGGGCGTTATGCCATCGGCCGGATTCTCGGCGTGGGCGGTTTCGGCATCACCTATCTGGTATGGGACATGCAGACCCGGCAGCGGTTTGCGGTCAAGGAATATTTTCCGTCGGAGTGGGCGATGCGTTCTGCCAGCGGGGACTACCAGATCATCCCGACCGGTGAGGCAAAGGATGAGCTGTACCAGCATGGGCAGGAGGTATTTATCAACGAGGCGAATATCCTCCTGTCTTTACAGGACGAACCGAGCATTGTTTCTGTCCAGGACCTGTTCGTGGAACATGCAACGGCCTATATGGTCATGGAGTACCTGGATGGAGAGACGCTGGGCCGGATGCTGCGAAACAGCGGCCAGCGGAAAATGGAGATTGGCCTGGCAAACCGGATTGTCAGGGATGTGGGGACTTCCCTGGATCGTGTGCACAAGCGGATGCTTCTGCACCGGGATGTGGGGCCGGACAATGTGATGCTCTTGCACCAGACGGGCGAGGTGAAGCTGATCGATTTTGGATCCACGCGGATGTATGCCCTGAACGCGCCGAACAGCATGTCCATCCTGGTCAAGCATGGGTTTGCGCCGATCGAGCAATATTCACGCTCCGGCCGGCAGGGGCCATGGACGGATGTCTATGCGCTGGCGTCCACATATTATTTCCTGGTTGGCGGGAAGAAGCCGCCATCCGCGCCGGACCGGGCACTGGGGACGGAGGTAGTGCCCCTGCGGGAGCTGAATCCCGCCGTACCGGCACAGATTGATTATGCGATCAGCCATGCCCTCGAAGAGGATTGGCGGAAGCGCCCGCAGAATATGATGGTGTTTCTGGGGGAGATGGGCGTTTTGGAGCAGGATCCCCGATCACAGGTTGTGACCCAGTATGTGGATTCGCCGCCTGCGGATCGGAAAGCGGTCCAATACGACAGGCGCAGCGGCGGAAAAGAGGCAAAAAAACGCCCCCGGCCGATGGCGCTCCTGCAGTTTGGAAACAGGAAGACCTGGTATCGGTTCGAACAGGACCGGACGTTGGCAATCGGAAGGAACCAGAACGTCTGCAATGTGCATTTGCAGCATGCCCAGGTTGGGCGGCATCACTGTGATGTGGAGTTTGACGCGGCAAACCGGTGTTTCCTGGTGACGAACCATTCCGCAAACCGTACCTATACCAGCCGGGGCATCCTGGAAAAGGGGGAGCAGGCCTGGCTGCGCAGGGGGGACTGGTTCTATATCTGGACATCGGAAGGCAGGTATTTGTTTTATCTGGAGGTGGAATAACGTGGCTTTCTTTGGAACTCAGAGGATACAGGCCGATCGTCCTGCTGAAGGACGCCGCCAGACTGTTCCGTATCTTGCGACACAGGAAATGTCTGCGATCGGGAACCGGGATTACCAGCAGGACGCGGTTTATGTCACGCCGGGAAAAGTGCTTGCCGCGAACAGGAAGACCCGGATCATGGCTGTGGTCTGCGATGGCATGGGCGGGATGGCGGATGGCGGGCGTGCCAGCAGCAAAGCGATCGAGATGCTGCAGAACGGTTTTTCCAAGATCGAACACCAGCCCAGTGTGAACATTCCGGAGTTTTTCTACCGCGCCATTCTTGCGATCGACCAGACGATCCATGAGTTCCCAAAGGAAAACGGACGGGGATCCGGGACCACAATGGTGGCATGCATCGTGGAGGACGGGCGTCTGTACTGGGCTTCCGTGGGGGACAGCCGGATCTATATCCTGCGGGGGAACGAAATGCGGCAGATCACGCGGGACCATAATTATTGGCTCCGGCTCCAGTCGATGGTGGCTGCGGGCCAGATCACCGAAGAAGAGGCGCTGGCGCAGAAGAAAAAAGAAGCACTGATCAGTTTCCTGGGGATCGGGAATGTCCAGCTGATGGACATCAGCCGGGAGCCGGTGGAACTGATGTATGGGGACGTGGTGCTGCTTTGCAGCGATGGCCTTACGAAGACCCTGCCGGTCGAGCAGATCCAGCGGATCATTCTGGATGACGCGGTGGGGGAGGGGCAGAAAGCGGAGGCGCTTGTCGGTGCCGCGACCCGGATGAACCCGCATAACCAGGACAATACTTCGGTGGCGTTGGTGCGGTATTATGAAGAGGATATCAAAACTGCGGTCGGAGCAAGCCGCAGGTAGCGGGCGAAGATGAAAGGAGTTGGTCAAATGAAGAACAGGTTTGGGAGGTTTTTCCTTCCGGGGCTTGGGACAGTAAAGCGGGCGGGCTGCCTCTTGCTGTCTGCGGGGCTGCTGTTGGGGCAGGGCACTTTGCCGGGCAGCCTGCAGGTGTATGCGGATGAATATGACCGGATGGTTTGGAATTCGGATGATTCAGGGGACGGAACCGGGGTGCAGCCTGACAGCGGGCAGACGGACGGAGAAAAGGAAGGATCGGTTTCAAATTCGGGCTGGAATCAGGACGGAACGGCAACGTCCGGCGATTCTGCGGATGATGATTATATGTCCTGGCAGTATACGGATGATGGCGCCGGGGCGGAGATTGTCAAGTATGTTGGTTCCGCGACATCCATTGATGTTTCGGATTATTTCGGGTCGGGTGAAGTCCCTGTGGTCAGCATTGGAAAAGAGGCTTTTTCGCAGAGCAGTGTACAGTATATTTCACTTCCAAGGACACTGACGTCGATCGGGGAGGATGCGTTCTGGTTTTGCAGGGATCTGAAGGAAATTGAAATTCCGAACAATGTTACGTCAATCGGAATGTCTGCCTTTGCCGGCTGCAACTCCCTTGAGTGGGCGGTGCTGCCAAGCAAGCTGCAAAAGATGGATTCCCTGGTGTTCCAGCTTTGCAGAAAATTAAGATACATTGAATTTCCGAGCGGACTGACGAAGCTGCCCTATGGTGTGCTGTCTGAGTGTTCGTCGCTTACGTCCGTGACAATTCCTGAGGGTGTGACGGAGATTGGAAATAATGCGTTTGAAGGTTGTACATCACTGGAGCAGGTCGTTTATAACGGGACGGACGAGCAGTGGGCGAAAATTAAATTTGGATCCGGGAATGAGGAACTGCTCCGGGTGAAGCCAATCCAGCAGGAACAGAAGTCCCTGTCAAAGGATTCGAACGCATCCATCACGCTCTCGCAGAATACCTATGTGTATGACGGGAGAAAGAAGGAGCCGGATGTGACGGTGTCCCTGGATGGGAAGACACTGGTACGGGGCACGGATTATACCGTGTCCTATTCGGATAATCTGGAAGTCGGGACGGCATCGGTGGTTGTGACGGGCAAAGGGGATTATACCGGAAGCCGGACGCTGAATTTTACGATTACAAAGGAAAAGGATCTTTCCGCTGCGACGGTGACCCTGTCTGAGACCAGCTATACCTATGACGGAAAAAAGAAAGAGCCGGGCGTGACGGTGAAGCTGGGCGGAAGGACTCTGTCACAGGGGACGGATTACCTAGTTACCTATTCCAATAATACGGAAGTTGGGACGGCACAGGTATTGATCATGGGGTATGGGGACTACATTGGATCGATGATCAAGGAATTCAAGATTGAGAAAGCGGCCGTGACAAGCCTTACTTCTGCCACGGTGAGCCTGACAAGTTCAGCCAAGATTGAATATACGGGGACTGCGAAGACGCCTGCTGTGAAGGTCGTGGCAGGCGGGAAGACGCTGACGGCGGATACGGATTATACGCTTTCCTACTCCAATAATCAGAACGCAGGGAATGCTACGGTGACGGTAACCGGAAAGGGCAAATACAGCGGAACGAAGTCCCTGAGCTTCACGATCAATCCCAAGTCCATCACGAGTGCCAAGATCCTTGTGGAGCCGAATCCCTGTACCTATGACGGGACGCCGCAGAAACCACAGGTGACGGTGGTGCTTGATTCGAAGGTGATTTCTTCCGGGACGGATTATACAGCGTCCTATTCTGATAATACAGAAATCGGGACGGCGACCGTCAGTGTCACGGGCAAAGGGAATTACACAGGAACCGCGACGGGGTCGTTTTCGATCCAGGGATCTGGCATGAGCAAAAGCTATGACCTTGAGGATGCCGTGGTTTCGTTATCCAGCGACAGCTTCAAGTACGATGGATATTCGAAGGAGCCGGGTGTGACCGTGACTTTGAACAATACGGTGCTTTCGAGCAGTGATTATTCGGTTTCCTACAGTAATAATACGGATGCCACAGACTACGCCATGGTTTATGTGACAGGTGAGGGCGCATACAGCGGCTCACAGACGAAGTATTTCGAGATCAAGCGTGCGTCCATTTCCGGGGCAAAACTGTCCCTTTCTGCAAAGAGCTATACCTATACCGGGTATGCCAGGGAGCCGGGTGTGGATGTGACCTTGGGCGGGAATTATCTCTATTCCTGGGATTACGATGTTTCCTATAAGAACAGCAAGGGGCCGGGAACTGCAACGGTGGTGGTCAAAGGGAAAGGGAACTATACCGGGATGGTCAAGGCGAACTACAAGATCAAGGCGCCGAAGATCACGTCTGTCAAGCTGTCCAAGACGGAATATACCTATGACGGGGGTGCCAAGAAGCCGTCCGTGGTGGTGAAGACCAGTGCGGGAAAGCTTTCTTCTTCCTATTATAGTGTTTCCTATGCAGGCGGCAGGCGGCAGGTTGGAAGTTATAAGGTGACGGTGAAGTTCAAGGGAGCGTTCAGCAGCTCCAAGTCTGAAAAACTCAGTTTCAAGATCCTTCCGCCAAAAATCAGCATCCATGGATCCTGGAACCGGAACATTTATACGGTACGCTGGAGCGTGAAGGAAGGCTATATTTATGTGATCCGGTATACCGCGAAAGGACAGGCATCCAGGACCATTGAGAAAAAAGGAAAGGATGCGTATACAGACATTACGGCTCCGCAGAAGGGCAGTACGATCGAGGTGTGCCTGAAAAAGGAAGTCGGCGGGAAGAACTATCAGGGAAAGTTCAGCAAGATAACGATATAAATAAGATACAGGAGATACTGGAGGGAGTAACATGAATTTATGTAGATGTGAGCGCGGCCTGCACTTTTATGACAAAGAAAAGAACGCCACCTGCCCGTTTTGCGGGCCGGGGGGCGGGGCTGGCGATGAAGGTGATAAGACGGTGGCAATCGACCAGTCTGAGATGATCGGGGAAACAGAGCGGTTTGATACGGGCGCGTTTCAGCCGGCCTTTATGGGCCAGGGGGCGGAATCGAATCTGAGGATGGCACAGCGCCCGGCGGATATGGGGATGGCACAGCAGGGCAATGGCTTTACGCAGCCCACGATTCCCGTGGACAATCAGTTTGGCGGGACGGTGCCGCTTGAAACCGGCTTTGGCGGGACAGTACCGCTCGAAACCAGTTTTGGAGGGCCGGTTGGAGGAACTGTTCCGATGGGAGGCGGAATGAACGGGTTCCCGCCTCCACCGCCTGCACCGTATGAGGATGATGACGACGACCATACCGTTGCGTTCTTTGATACGGATTTCTTTGCAACGAACGCGGCAGGTCCGTCACGGACGCCTGCTGCCGGTTCGAACCGGGTCAGCTCTCCCTGTGTGGGCTGGCTGGTGGCAATGAACGGAAGCCATGTCGGGACGGATTTCCGGCTGAAGGCAGGGAAGAATTTCGTGGGCAGGAACGCGAATATGGATGTGGCACTCACCGACGACCACAGCGTGTCCCGTGACAAGCATGCGATTGTGGTGTATGAGCCGAAGCAGCATCTTTACCTGATCCAGCCGGGGGAGGCAAGCAGCCTGGTATACAAGAATGACGAGGTTGTGCTGACACCCATGAGGCTGGAGGCTTATGACATCATTACCCTGGGAGATGTCAATCTGGTCTTTATGCCGCTTTGCAGCAAGGACTTTGACTGGAAGAATATCTTGCAGGGGTAGGCGGGGAGTTATGGAGCGTTTTGCGAAAAGTTTCCGGGCATTTGCCGGACTGTTTGTCCTGGTGAACCTGGCAGCCTTCTTCCTTCCGTATGGGATGCGGGTGCAGAAGAATTATGGAACCCTGCAATGGTCTCCTTTGGCGTATTTCCAGTATCTGGTGGAGGGTGTATTGCCCCACGGTACGGAAGCGGCAGTACGCATCAGCATGGAGCAGAGCATCGTCCTGGTTGCCCTTCTGGGGCTGCCGGTCGTATTGGCATTTGTTGCGGGGGTTGGCGGGATCGTGGGATCGCCCCGGCAGATCCTGAGCAGTATCACCTGTTTTGTGGTCTTCCTGATGGAAGTGGGCGTGGCGGTGTTTGGCATTTCCTTTCTGGCTCCGCCGGTGCGCTACGGGCAGCAATATGTGCTTGGCTGGGGGATGTATGTGGCGCTTGGGGTATCCGGCGCGGCAGCGCTTTTCTCCGTGCTGGCGCTCCTTGCAACGCCCCGGATCCGGAGGCAGGCAGAAGGGGAGAAGGCAGCCCGGGAAGAGGGGATGCGCCAGGCAGCAATGGCAGCGGCACAGGGAACTGGAGTACCACAGCCACAGGGACCGCAGGCACAGGGACAGCCGCAGCGGCTTCTGATGGGGATCAGCGGTATGTACAAAGATGCGGTGATCCCGCTGGATGACGGGATTCCGGTCTGGCTGGGCAGGAGAAAGGACAACCATCTGGTATTTGACGGGGATAAGGCAATCAGCCGGTATCATTGCCAGATCCGCTGGGATCCGGCAAGGCAGGAATACGGGATCATAGACAAATCGACAAATGGTTGTTTCCTCAACGGGGGCGCGGAGCGGCTGCCGCAAAACCGGGAGGTATGGCTGCCGCCGGGTGGCCAGATCCGTCTGGGAAACAGTGAAAATGTGTTTGTGTTGGGGTAGGGAAGATGGCAAGCGAGCTTTGTATGAATTGTTTCCAGGTCAAGGGCAGTGCATCGGTGTGTCCGCACTGTGGCTACCAGGAAGGGACGCCGCCGGAGCAGCCCCACTACCTGGAACCGGGTACGGTACTGGGCGGGCACTTCATTGTGGGGACGGTCATTGGCGTGGGCGGCTTTGGCATCATCTACAAATGTCTGGACCAGGCGCTTGGCGTGGTGGTGGCTGTCAAGGAGTTTTATCCGGCAGGGCTTGTGAACCGCGCGCCCGGAGAGTGCAGCGTGGGGCTTTTGTCCGGGGAGAAGACGCAGAAGTACCGGGCGCAGCTGGGGCGGTTTTTGATGGAAGCCCGCAGCGTGGCGCAGTTTGGGAAGGCAAAGGATATCGTCAACGTATACGACTTTTTTGAAGAGAACAATACGGCGTATATGATCATGGAATATATCGAGGGCATCCTGCTCAAGGACTACCTCGAAAGCCATGGGAAGATGGATCCGGGTGAGGCGCAGGGGCTTGTCTGCGCGATCATCGAGGCGGTCAAGAAGATCCACAGCAAGGGGATCATCCACCATGATATCAGCCCGGATAATATCTTCATTACGACGGAAGGCAGCATCAAGGTTTTTGATTTTGGCGCAGCACGCCTGAGTGAGAGCGCGGAAGGGGAAGCGGCGGAAAAGGTCATCAAGGTGGGCTATTCCGCGCCGGAGCAGTACCGCGAAAATGCGCAGTACGGATATTACACGGACGTCTATTCCGTGGGCGCGATCTTTTACCAGATGCTGACCGGGGAAAAGCCGGTTGAATCAACGGAGCGGGAGATCCAGGACGAGCTGAAATACCCTTCGGAACTGGGCGTTTCGCTTCCGTCAAACGTGGACCGCGCGGTCATGGAAGCGATGGCGGTGGATCCGGAACTTCGGATACGCAGTGTCCAGCAGCTGCAGGATTCGCTGGAAAACAAGCGGATTGCGGATTACCCCAAAGAAAAGATCCGCCGCAGG
>CADBTO010000150.1 GCA_902797565.1 uncultured Lachnospiraceae bacterium | reverse complement strand
TCTTTCAAAGCTGCGTTTTGAAAGCTGGGAAGAGGCGGAACAAAAGCTGGCAGAGGATAGGGAAAGACGGAAAAAACTGTTGGACCGGATCGAACAGGCGGACGGAGAAAAGAAAGCCGCGGATCAGAATAGGGCCGGGCGGGAGTCCGAATGGAAGATACTGGAAGACACACTTGAGAAGGAAAAACAGGAAGAATCCGCCCGGAAGAAAAAACTGGATGGGGTATTGGCAGAAAGCACGTTTGGTTCAATGGAAGAGATGCAGGGATATGTCTGTAAGGAAGCAGAAATGAAGGAGGTTGAAACAAAGATCCAGGAGTATCAGAAAAAGGTCCATACGAACCAGGAGCTGCTGGAGCAGGCAAAAAAGGATGCCCAGGGACGCGTATGGAAAGATATCACGGCACTGGAAGAACGTTTCGCATTCTTGCATCAGGAAACAGAAAGCAGGCGTGAGGCTGTAAACCATGTACAATACAGACTCCGGAATAATGAGGAGAAACGGGAGAAGATTGCGTCCAAGCAGACAGAGCTGGCGCATGCACGCGTGGAGACCCAGCGTTATTCCAGACTGTACAACCTCGTAAAGGGGGAAACCGGGAATGGGAAGATCACACTGGAACAGTATGTCCAGGCAGCAGGATTTGACGGGATTATTGAGGCAGCAAACCGGCGCCTGCTTCCGATGAGCGACGGGCAATTCCAGCTGTACCGGCAGAAGGATGAACTGGGAAAAAAAAGCAATACGTTTTTGGATCTGGAAGTTTTGGACAATTTTACAGGCCATCGAAGGCCTGTCGGGAACCTGTCCGGCGGGGAAAGTTTCAAAGCTTCACTGAGCCTTGCACTGGGGCTTTCTGATACAGTCTCGTCCAATCTGGGCGGAATCCAGATGGATGCGCTGTTTGTAGACGAAGGATTCGGTACGCTGGACCGGAAATCCATGGAGAGTGCGATGGAGATCCTCGTCAATCTGTCCGAGACACAGAAGCTGGTGGGAATTATCAGCCACCGGGAGGAACTCATGGAAAATATCCCGCAGCAGATCCATGTCAGAAAGACGCGGGAAGGAAGCAAACTGGTGTTCGAGAAACAAATTTAGGTTTTGAAGGAGAGGATCCCTATGAATCATTGTCTGGATGTGCCCAAGCTGCACCGAAGGCTGCGGAAGATTAACGGACAGATCAATGCGATTGACCGGATGATCGAAGAGGATGTGCCCTGTGAGGAAATCCTCGTGCAGCTGAACGCGGCGAAGGCGGCGATTCATAAATGCGGACAGATGGTGCTGGAAGGACATATCCGTCGCTGCATCAAGGATGGCCTGGAACATGGAGATCTGGACCAGGTGGTAGAGGCATACCAGAAGGAAATGGACCGGTTTTCGAGCATGTTCAAATAGCAGATTGTTTGCCGCATACGCAAACGCAGTAGAAACAGCTCCCCCTGTCTGCCTGGCTTTGGACAGGGGGTATCGCTGTATGGGAAATCTCTGTGGTATGCTGGATTGCGGCATGTGGCGCTGGATGCAGACAGGGGGTATTGCTATATGAGGAATCCCTGTGGTATGCCGGATTGCAGCGCGTGGCGACAGATACAGGCAGGCAGGGGATAACGCATACGGGTACTATCTTCCGCGTTTGGATGTGGCTGGAACGAAGGTGATGCCTTTGGTCCAGCTTCTTTTTTTCTGTGTGTCTTCAAAACTTTCACCCTGTACGGCAATGGTGTATTGATGGCCGACTTCGAGCCGGGTGCCAGGCAGGTCGAAAGACACGGACACGGTTTTTTTCCCCGAGCGCAGCGTGCAGGTGGCAGGATGGCAGGCAAGGTGGTTTTCGCTGCGGTCGTAGACATTGACGGCGAAGGATGCCTGGCTGCTTTTTGACAGGAGTTTGCCTGTGATGCTGCCGATACTGGTTTTCCATTGGCTGGCCAGGATGCAGAACAGCTGTGCTTTGCCGGGAGCTTTGCGCAGGGATACGGAAAAGCCGGAATCGCCTGCTTTTCCTTTTGCGGAGTTTGCGGCCAGCGGATTCTTTGCGGTCTCGCAGAAGGGGTCGTTGTCTGCTTCAAAAATTCGGAGGTTTGCAATGGCGGAATCTGCGGCAGCTGCGCCGGTCACGATGAGGCCGTCTCCGTCTTTTTCAAAACCAAGCCCGTCGATCTGGCAGGAGGGCAGGACTTCGTCCAGCAGGGAGTATATGGTGATATCGGAATTGAGCAGGGCATAGCAGTTGGATGTGGTGACTTTCCCCTTATATTTTTTCAGAATCTGTTTTAAGCTTTGTTCCACGGTCTGGACAGTCTCAGCCGCTTCCTGGCTGCGCCAGTCGCTGTTCCCATTCCCGAGGCTGGCCTGGAGGCTGCCTTTTGGTTTGACCTGGACCAGCGCGGAAAGCACCTGGCCCTGATAAGAGACCTTTAATTCCGCGCTGCCGGTTTTTTTGGTTTTCAGCTGTCCGCTTCCAGAGAGTGATGCGACCTTCCGGTTTGAACTGGAATAGCGCACGCCGGATATTCCGCGGAGCGGTTTCTCCACGCCGGAAATCCCGGAAGGAAGGCATGCAAGGTCTCCAAGGTTGAGGCTTTTGCCGCACTCGATGAGAAAATGCGCAGAAATTCTGCCGGAGCCATTGCAGGGGACGCCTGCTTTCCATTGGATGCAGGGGCTGACCTGGCTGCCCGTGCCAGACGGGAGCGCCGCAGCGAGAACTTCCATTTCCAGGGTAGGGAAGCACCCATGCGCAGCTGCCGTGTCCATGGCAGGGAAGTACCCATGCGCTGCTGCTGCGGCCAGAACAGGAGGCTTTCCGGGAAATATCCAAAACATCAGGAAACAAACGGCGAAAAACGCCGGGATGCCCTTTCTGAGAGCCTTGAAAACGTGTTTGGAAAAGAAACGTGTAAAAATATTCTTCATAAACTGATCCTTTCCGGTGGCGTCCTGGGGGGATGACTGCCAAAAAGGATAAACACAAAATAACACTTTATCTCCGTTTGTCAAGTTGAATCCTAAATTGTTTAAAAAAAGTTAATATTTTGCTTGTTTTTTTTTGCCCGCTCGCTTATAATGG
>CADBTO010000149.1 GCA_902797565.1 uncultured Lachnospiraceae bacterium | reverse complement strand
TTCCTTCTGGCTTGTCAGGTTCAGAGCTTTACCTCTACTGGTTGCTACACCCAGATCCTGCGCCCTCATGGAACGAATCCCAAGCGTGATTTCCTGGCCAGAGTTTGCTCCCACCTGGAAGCGAAGCGGATCTTTCCCATTCGATACCTGCCGTGATTTACTGATACCACCTCCGAGTGTAATCGTAATGACATCGCCAGCTTTCAATCTGCTCGCATTGCTGATATTAATCTTGACAGAATCTGCCTTCATATTTCCGCCAGTTGACATCCTCAGCGCTGCGATCGTAATCGTGCTCGTGCCAATCGTGATCGCCCTGCTTGCCTTCGTGGTGCTGCCGTTGATATGTGTGCCGTTGACCCTTGTAACCGAAACTTTACCAACTGTAATCTTCCCGTCAGACATGATCTCAATACGAACCACGCCCTGCGTATCACTCTGGGCACCAACAACATCCTTCATCGTGCTTGCCAGCAACCGCACGCCAGAATTCTGGAATGTGCCTTCAATAGCAACTGATCCCGTCTTCTGATTTACCGCGCCCTTGATGCTTCCATCCAGAAGCTTCTTGGTATTGAACTCGGTTGTGTTCGCAATCCTGTCAACTTCCTGTGTCAGCTGGTCGATCTCGTTCTGGATCTGCTGACGGTCATCAGCGGTATTCGTATCTGTCGCCGCCTGTACAGCAAGCTCGCGCATACGCTGCAGGATGCTGTGGCTCTCATTCAGACCACCTTCTGCCGTCTGGATCAGGGAGATGCCGTCCGCAGAGTTCCGGGATGCCTTATTCAGACCACGAATCTGCCCACGCATCTTCTCAGAAATCGCCAGACCTGCTGCATCATCGCCTGCTCGGTTGATCTTGTAGCCAGAAGAAAGCTTCTCTGTGCTCTTCTTCTGCTGGGAAGTGGTAATCCCCAGAAGACGATTCGCATTGATTGACTGCATGTTGTGTTGTACTGCCATAGCTGCCATAATTCATTTCCTCCTTGAATGTGAATTATTGATGCAGTTCGATACACTCGTGCCTGTGCATCTCCTCGTCAGGAATACACTTTCACACGAACGCCGACTGCACATGATTTACAATGCCCACACCTCCGTGTGCAGGCTGTTCCGTTTCCCGCCCCTTCAGGCAGCGTCCGTGCCGCCATCAGGTTTCTATTCGTCCATTCCGAGACGTCTTGCATCCCGGCAACCCAGGTTGAAGGTCCTTTTTGATGTAACATAATTTATAATTGTGTTGCATCATATTTGTTTTGTTACAATTTATATATCGGGCGTGTCAAACGATCCTTAACCCCATTTTGTGTTTTTTTTATATTTTTTATTTATGTACATATTGTATCTTTGTATTATGTTGTTATGCCATCTGTATATGATCAATCTGTGTTATAATGTGGGAACATAAAAATCAAAAATAAGAAGGCATCATTGACTGGCATTCTGCGATGTATGCAGCTATCAAAATGATTTTGAAGCCCTACGAATCAAAACTTCGGATAGAACGAGAGCACTTGCTGCGTCTAATGCCATCACGGATCGACTGCCTTGTAATCAAGAAAGATGGCAACACCCAGATTGACATGGATGTCTTCCGCTTCTTTCGGAAACACAATGTCATTGAATTCAAGGGGTATGACGATAAACTGAATATTGATGTACTATGGCAATCAATCGCTTTTGCAGCACAATACAAAGCAAATGAAAAGAAACTGAATGCGATCTGGATGGACGAAATCACGATGAGCAGCGGGATCTGGAACTGATCCAGGCGATTCTAACCGCCTCAGCTGCAGCAAACCCGGAAATCTTTGCAAAAATAGAGAAGGAGAAAGACATGAAAAACGTTTTTACAGAATTTGTGAATACACAACTGGAACAGGCAAAGATAGATGCCTTGGACTCCGTCGCACAACGGCTCATCCTTGGAAATACCGACGGGAACATCATTGTCACTGCAACAGGATATGACCAGAAGAAAATCGACGCCATTGCCAGGGAAATGGGACGGGAAGTCTGCTGGCGGATTCCGGAACCGGCGTAAATACGCATGGGGGGCATCCGCCCCCCTCATCGTACCATTTTAATAATTCTCGGCGTGCACCTCAAAGAAACTCTGCGGATGCGCGCAGACCGGGCATTCGTCCGGTGCCTCGGTGCCAACAACGATATGCCCGCAGTTGCGGCACTCCCAGACCTTGACTTCGCTCTTCCTGAAGACTTCCTGCATCTGGACGTTCTTCAGCAGGGCGCGATAGCGCTCCTCATGGGTCTTTTCGATCGCTGCCACGCCGCGGAATTTCTCCGCCAACTCAGGGAATCCTTCTTCCTCTGCAGTCTTCGCAAACCCCTCATACATATCGGTCCATTCGTAATTCTCACCGGATGCCGCCGCCTCAAGATTTTCCGCCGTATCCCCAAGCAGCCCCAGTTCCTTGAACCACAGCTTTGCGTGCTCCTTCTCATTATCCGCCGTCTTCAGAAACAGGGCGGAAATCTGCTCGAAGCCCTCTTTCTTTGCCTTTGACGCGAAATAGGTATACTTGTTCCGCGCCTCAGACTCCCCGGCAAATGCTGCCATGAGATTTTTTTCTGTCTGTGTTCCAGAATACTTGTTTGCCATATTGCCTCCTTCATTATAAACTTTCGATACAATACCCCGCCTCCAATTATATCCACCCCTCTTCCACCTGTCAAGTTTTCCAATAACCTTCCAAATTTTTCCCTTTTCTCCCCTGTTTTATGTTATAATAAGAAATATACGTGAATTTGACAAACCGGATTCATCCGAAAATACGAATTTGAAGGAGTATACCTATGCTAGACGGGAAAACCATCCTCATCACCGGAGGCACTGGATCTTTCGGGAAGAAATGCCTTGAGATGATCTTCCAGGAATATGACCCCAAAAAAGTCATCATCTATTCCAGGGACGAATACAAACAGGCCGTGATGAAGGCAGATTTTGAGCGGAAGCTTGGCAGCAAGATCAGTAAAGTCCGATTCTTTATCGGAGACGTGCGGGATAAAGACCGCATGCTCCGTGCCTTTGACGGCGTGGACTACTGCATTCATGCAGCGGCGCTCAAACAGGTTCCGACCTGCGAATATAATCCCATGGAAGCAATCAAGACCAATATCCATGGGGCGCAAAACGTCATTGATGCAGCGCTGGACCGCGGGGTCACGAAGGTGGTCGCATTGTCCACAGACAAAGCGGTGAACCCAATCAATCTATATGGCGGCACGAAGCTGGTTTCCGACAAGCTGTTCATTGCCGCAAATTCCTACACAGGAAGCAAAGGAACTGTTTTCTCCATCGTGCGGTACGGAAATGTGGCTGGAAGCCGTGGATCTGTGATTCCGCTGTTCCAGCGGCTGATTGATGGCGGTGCGCGTGAGCTTCCTATTACAGACACAAAGATGACCCGCTTCTGGATCACCCTGGAAGAAGGCGTCCGTCTGGTTTTCAAGGCATTGAACGAATCCCACGGCGGCGAGACCTATATTTCCAAGATTCCTTCCTTCTATGTTACTGATCTTGCTGAGGCGATGCTGCCCGGCGCAGGAATCCGTGAAATTGGCATCCGCGAGGGAGAAAAACTCCATGAGGTCATGGTGACCAAGGACGACTCCCGGATGGCATACGAATACGAGAACCATTATATCATCTACCCGCACTACAGCTGGTTCCGCCACGGATCCGGCATTGCCCCCGGCGGGCAGCAGGTCCAGGAGGGCTTCGAATATAATTCCGGTACAAACAAGGAATGGCTGGACGTGCCAGCACTCCGTGAAGCGTTAAAGAAAATCTGACAGTAATTGAGCAGGGCGGATTAACATCCGCCTTGTTTTACGTATTGCATGCGCCCGGCTTTGCCGGGATTTTTTTCACTGCGCAGCCCCCCGTGCGATAAGAAAAAGCCCCCCGCCAAAGGCGGGGGGCTT
>CADBTO010000148.1 GCA_902797565.1 uncultured Lachnospiraceae bacterium | reverse complement strand
TAACGACAATGTGAATTTGCCGAAAAAATATTCCTGGACACGATTCTATCTGGCGAATCTGGTTCTGGGAGGGCTCATCCTGATACTGTCCTTATTAGTTGGTACAATTTTTCTTTGCAGACTGGAAAAGGTTCGAGTTGTCGGAAATACCTTATATTCGAATGATGAAATACGGGAACTGGTACTTGATGACAAGTATAAAAATAATACAGTCTATGATTTTGCCAAAAACCTGTTGTTTCCGAGGAAAGATATTCCCTTTGTGGAACGGGTGACGGTCACATTAACGTCACCAAATGATTTGAAAATCAAGATTCGGGAAAAGAAATTGTATGCCTATACTAAGGATAAGCGTGGTAATTATGTATATATTGACCGGAGTGTAAACTGCAGCGAGGTTTCTGAACGTAAAATCGACGGAATATTGCCGATTTATGGCCTTTCTGTGGAGGGAGCGGAAGCAGGGAAGCTGCTTCCGGTGCCAAAAAGCCGCAGAACAGCGATCGAAGTCATTCTGAAAGCGATCAAAAACCGGGGGATCGGGGTAGACAAGGTGCGTTTCAAGGCAGATGGCACGATTTTTCTATGGTGCGGGAAGATAAAGGTATCCCTGGGCACCAAAACAAGGCTGGAAGAGAAGATTCGGCGTATGTCCTATATCCTGCCAAAACTGAAGAAACGGAAGGGTATCCTCCATTTAGAAGATTTTTCTGAAGAAAATACGGATATTGTTTTTGAAATTCGATAAAAAAAGCTTGATAAATGTTCGAAAAAAAAGTATCATAGTAGAGATTGAAAAGAACGATAGATTGAAGACGGAAAATAGATATAGATTAGGAGGTACGGACCTTGATTGAGTTTACATCCCCGGAAAATACAGCCAGGGCAAGGATAATCGTAATAGGCGTGGGCGGAGCCGGAAATAACGCGGTGAACCGTATGATCGATGAGAATATCGGCGGTGTCGAACTGGTGGGCATCAATACGGATGAACAGATTCTGAATCTGTGTCGTGCCCAGAAGACGCTCGCGATTGGGGAAAAGCTGACCAAGGGCCTGGGGGCGGGCGGCGTGCCTGAAGTGGGGCAGAAGGCGGCGGAAGAAAGCGCGGAAGATCTTACGGATATTGTCAAGGGCGCGGACATGGTATTTGTGACCTGTGGTATGGGCGGCGGAACCGGAACCGGTGCAGCTCCCGTGGTGGCAGGGATCGCAAAGGAGATGGGCATCCTGACGGTCGGCGTGGTGACGAAGCCGTTCAGCTTTGAGGCGCGTGTTCGGATGCAGAATGCGCTTGCCGGGATCGAGCGGCTGAAGGAGAATGTGGATACGCTGATTGTGATTCCCAATGACCGCCTTCTGAACATCGTGGACAAGCGGGCTTCGATGGAAGAAGCGCTGGGCGTGGCAGATGGCGTGCTGCAGCAGTCGGTGCAGGGCATCACGGATCTGATCAATGTGCCTGCGCTGATCAACCTGGACTTTGCAGATGTGCGGACGGTTATGGAAAACAAGGGGCTGGCGCATATCGGAATCGGTTCGGCAAAGGGCGAGAACAAGGCGATCGAAGCTGTGGAACAGGCGATTTCTTCGCCGCTTCTGGAGACGAAGATTGATGGGGCAACCCATGTCATCGTCAATGTCACGGGCGATGTGTCCCTGTTTGATGCAAACGAGTCTGTCGGGAAGATCCGGGAACTGGTCGGGGAAAATGCGAATGTCATTTTTGGTGCCAAAGTGGATCGGGATATGGAGGACGAGATCAAGATCACGGTGATCGCGACGGGCCTCTATACGGAGATGGCGGCAAGGGCACAACAGCAGGCACAGGCTGCGCCCCGGAATATAACCAGCAATATTACGGAACAAATGCAGTATCCGAACAGTAGTACAGGAGTGGCTGGCAAGACCCAGATGACGGGCGGATATACGACCACCACTGCGAGCAGTGCCGGGAGCAGACCGTCCTTTATGAGCGGGAGCAGGACGACGGCGGGGACGGGGTCTACGCCGACGGTCAGACCGGCTACCCCCCAGCAGCCGGTATCTGGCGTGGGCAGTTACAGCGGGATCCAGAGGCCGACACAGCCAATGTCTTCTGTCCCGGAACAAAAGATCAATGTGCCGGACTTCCTGCGGAGAGGAAAATAATCTGGTGCGTGATAAGACAGGGGGTGCTTGGAGGCACCCCCTTCTTTGAGTAAAGGAGCGTTCTTCATATGGAAAACAAGGCACTTGGAAGATTGCGGGAAGCAATGAAGCGGGAGCGTGTGGATGTCTGCCTGATTCCGCTGACAGATCCGCATTTTTCAGAGTATGTACCGGGCCATTATCAGGCGGCACGGTTTTTTTCCCGTTTCACGGGTTCGAATGCCACATTGGTGGTCACCGGGCAGGAAGCGGGGCTTTGGACTGATGGCAGATATTTTGTCCAGGCGGAGCGTGAGATTGCGGGAAGCGGATTTACCCTGTTCCGGATGGGACAGCCGGGTGTGCCGACGGTACATGCTTATATAGAGGAAAAACTGGAAAAGGGCTGGAGCTTGGGATTTGACGGCAGTCTCATCAGTATCGAGGAGCGGGATGCGCTGCTTGCGTGTGCAAAGAAAAAGGGGGCGAAGCTGGATTCCGGTTTCCAGCCTCTTTCGGAGCAGATCTGGGAGGATCGTCCGGGGCTTTTGATGCCGGATGTCTGGCAGCTGGAAAAGCAGTATTCCGGCGAGGATGTGCGGAGCAAGCTGGCGCGCCTTCGGGAGAAGATGGAAGAGCTGGGGGTGGATACCCATATTATTTCAGATCTTACGGAGATTGCGTGGCTTCTGAACTTCCGGGGCGGGGAGATGGAACATGTTCCGGTGTTCCGGTCGTATCTGGTGGTCCAGATGAACCGTGCGGTGCTTTATGCAGAGCGTGCCTGTTTTCGCAAAGAGCAGATCTTCCATCTGAGAAAGCGCGGCGTTGTACTCCGGCAATACCAGGCGATCTTTCGGGAACTGCCGTTGTACCGGATGCGCAGGGTTCTGCTTGATCCAAAGAAAACAAACTGCAGGATTGCCGCGCGGCTTCCGCTCTTGGCAAAGGCTGTCCGGGGGATGGATCCTGCGGAGCAGATGAAGGCGGTCAGGAATGCCACGGAGATCAGGCATACGAAAGAAGCGCATATCCGGGACGGGGCTGCCGTGACAAAATTCATTTATGAATTAAAGAAACGGGCAGCGAGCGGCGAAATTGAGGATATGACGGAATATACGGCTGCGCAGCTGCTGGCGGATTTCCGGAGAGAGGACACGGAGTCCTTTATCGGGGAAAGTTTTGATACGATATCGGCGTATGGCAGTAATGCGGCAATGATGCACTATGAGGCAACGCCGGAGCAATGTGCGCCGCTGGAGGATCACGGTTTCCTGCTGGTGGATTCCGGCGGACATTATCGGCTTGGGACAACGGATATCACCCGGACGATCGCGCTGGGCGAACTGTCTGACGAGGAGAAAGAGGCGTTTACGCTGGTGCTTAAAGGCCATCTTCAGATTTTGGGCGCAAAGTTTTTGAAAGGATGCTGCGGGGCAAATTTGGATATCCTGGCGCGCAGGCCTTTGTGGGAGCGCGGGCTGGATTACCGCTGCGGAACGGGGCACGGCGTGGGCCACATCCTCTCTGTCCACGAGGGGCCGAACGTCCTTCGATGGAGCATCCGGGACAGGGAGCGTGACCTGCTGCCTCTGGAAGAAGGAATGATTCTGTCCGATGAGCCGGGACTGTATACCGAAGGGAAGTTTGGAATCCGGATTGAAAGCGAGCTTCTGGTGGTCTTCGATGAGAAAACCGAATATGGGCAGTTCCTGCGGTTTGAGAACCTGACAATGGCACCGATTGAGCGGGATGCCATCCTGCCGGAGCTTCTGAGTGAAGAAGAGCGGGATGCGCTCAATGCTTATCATAAGAAGGTTTATGAAACTCTTGCGGACCGGCTGGACCTGGAAGAAGCGGCGTGGCTGCGGGAAGTGACGGCACCGATCTGAACGTGCTGTGCTCCTATAAGATGAAAGAAAAATGAAAGAAAATAAATTATTACTGATCGACGGGCATTCGATGGTGAACCGGGCCTATTATGCCCTGCCAAACCTGACCAGTTCAGAGGGGCTGCATACGGGAGCCGTGTATGGGTTTCTGAATATTATGATCCGTTTCCTTGGAGAAGAGCAGCCCACACATCTGGCGGTTTGCTTTGATCTTCCGGCGCCGACGTTCCGGCATAAGATGTTTCCGGACTACAAAGGAACCAGGCACAAGATGCCGCCGGAGCTTTTGGAACAGATTCCCATGGTCAAGGAGATTCTGGAGGCGATGGGCATCCCGATTGTGGAACAGGAAGGGCTGGAGGCGGATGACCTGCTGGGGAGCCTCGCGCGGAAAGCGGAGCAGGAAGGCGCGTCCGTGGTGATCCTGTCCGGAGACCGGGATCTTTTGCAGATTGCTTCGGAACAGACGAAGATTTCGATTCCTCATACGAAGAAAGGGGAGACAGAGGTACTGTCCTATTACGCCAAGGATGTCCTGGCAGACAAAGGCGTGACGCCGGAGGAATTTATTGATGTCAAGGCACTGATGGGGGACAGCGCAGACAATATTCCCGGAGTGCCTGGAATTGGGGAGAAGACGGCGACGGCGATCATCCAGAAGTATCATTCTCTGGAAAATGCGATTGCAAATGTTTCGCAGCTCCGTCCGCCCAGGGCGTCGAAGAATCTGGAAGAATACGCGTCGCAGGCGCGGCTTTCCCGGACACTTGCCACCATTAAAACAGACGCCCGGCTGGATGTTTCGATGGAAGATTTTGTGCTGGGGGATATCTATACGCCAGGGGCGCATGCGCTGGTGCGCAAATGGGAGTTCAAAAACCTGCTCTCCCGTTTTTCGCGCGAGGCAAAACAGCTGGAAGCAGAAGCGGGCGCTTCGGTTTCAGATGGTTTTGTTTTGGATGCCGTGTTTGGGCAGGAACTGGAAGATGCGCTGCGGGCGTTTCTGGTTCCGGAGGGCGGGCAGGAGCAGGTTTCCTCGCCGCCTGTCCTTGGAATGGCCACGTATTGCCTGGATGGTTTTTTCCTGGGAACGGTATTATCTTTTGGCGGGCATACCTGTTATATAGAACGGATTTCTCCGGCGCATGCGGCGAAGCTTTGCCGGATGCTGGCGGATGCGCCCTGTGTGCTTGCGGTGCATGAACTGAAAGAGCAGCTGACGCGGCTGTTTCATACTAGGGACAAGGCAGCGAAGGAACTGGTGCAGTTATTTCTGGAACTGCCGGATGAGCGCCTGTTTGATGATGCGATTGCTGCTTATGTGCTCAACCCGACGCTGGGGAGTTATCCCACGGAGCAGGTGGCAAAGCCGTTTTTTGGTGAAATCATTCCGTCTTATGTGGATTTATTTGGAAAGAAAAAGCCGCGGGAAGCCTATGACACCCAGAAAGCGGATATGCAGCGTCTGGTATGTTTTGAGGCGGCAGTGGCGGCAGGCTCCTGTGAGGGGCTGGTTCAGAAGCTGAAGGAAACCGGGCAGTTTGAAATCTTTGCAGAAATTGAGATGCCGCTGGTGCGGGTACTCTACGAGATGGAGCGGGAAGGGATCCTTGCTTCAAAAAAGGAGCTGAAGGAATACGGGGAAAAACTGGTGTCCCGGATTGAGGAACTGACGGAACGGATTTATGAAAGCGCCGGGGAGACGTTCAACATCAATTCCCCGAAGCAGCTGGGTGTGATCCTGTTTGAAAAGATGGGGCTGCCGGGGGCGAAGAAGACGAAGACGGGTTATTCCACATCGGCGGATATCCTGGAAAAACTGGCGCCTTCCGTGCCATTTGTGAAGGATATCCTGGAATACCGGCAGCTTACGAAACTGAAGAGCACCTATGCGGACGGGCTGGCTGCCTGCATTGCGGAGGATGGCAGGATCCACACTACCTTCCAGCAGACGGTAACGGCAACCGGGCGGCTGTCCAGTACCGATCCGAATTTACAGAATATCCCGATCCGGGTGGAACTGGGGCGTGCGATCCGGAAAGTGTTTTATCCGGGAGCAGGGAAGGTGTTTGTGGATGCGGATTATTCGCAGATCGAGCTGCGCGTGCTGGCGCATATCTCCGGGGATGAGAACCTGATCCGTGCATATCAGGAAAACAAGGATATCCATACGGCAACGGCGTCCCTGGTGTTCCATACGCCGTATGACGAGGTGTCTGAGATCCAGCGGCGGAATGCCAAGGCGGTGAATTTCGGGATTGTTTATGGAATCAGTGCCCATGGGCTTTCACAGGATCTGGGGGTTTCCCGGAAGGAAGCGCAGAAGTATATTGACGATTATTTTCTGGCTTATCCCAAACTCAAAGTGCTTGTGGATGGGCTGGTGGAGAGCGCAAAGGCATGCGGCTATGCCCGGACGATTTATGGCAGGCGGCGTCCCGTGCCGGAACTGTCTTCGTCTAATTTTGTCCAGCGTTCTTTTGGAGAGCGGGTTGCGATGAATGCACCGATCCAGGGGACGGCGGCGGATATTATCAAGCGTGCGATGCTGTTAGTGTACCGGCGTATCAAGGAAGAGGGACTCTCTTCCCGGCTCGTCCTTCAGGTGCATGATGAGCTTTTGGTCGAGGCGGAGCAGTCCGAAGCAGAGCGGGTGCGTCAAATCCTGGATGAGGAGATGGGCAGGGCGGGCGACCTTCTGGTTCCATTGTCTACGCATACGTCGATAGGCGAAAGCTGGTACGAGGCGAAATAATTCTTAATAAGGAGTTTATTCATCATGTATTTCATTGGGATTACCGGTGGTGTAGGCTCAGGCAAGAGCCGTATCCTGGATTTTCTGGAAAAAAATTATCCGGTGCTGGTGCTCCGGGCAGATGATATTGCAAAAAAGCTGATGGAACCGGGGGAGAATGCCTACAACAAGGTTCGGGGGGCCTTCCTGTCCGAAGGGGTATTTGACCTGGATGGGAAGGTGGATCCGGAGCGGTTGTCCCGGGTCATTTTCCAAAAACCGGAGAAGCGTGAGATCCTGAATGCCATTTTGCACCCGGAAGTGAAGCGTTATGTTTTGGGGAAGGTGCACAAGGAGAGCGAGAAGGGCGTAATCCCGGTGCTCTTTCTGGAGGCGGCGCTTCTCATTGAGGATGGCTATGATTCCATTTGCGACGAACTCTGGTATATTTATGCCAGCGAGGAAACCCGCAAGAAACGGCTGATGGAGAGCCGGGGCTATACGCCGGAGAAAGTCCGTGCGATTATGGACAGCCAGCTGTCTGAGGAAATGTTTTTGGAAAAATGCGTGTGCATGATTGATAATGATGGCGATGATGAGGCGACAGATGTGCAGGTTCGTGCCGAGGTAGAGCGGCTTCTGTCCGGGGAGAAGGCAAAACGGGTTTCCATGCAGGATTCGGAAGAGGAGGAATCCGGGGAGCAGGCGGAAGCGGAAAATCCGGATGCAGGATCAGCGGATGCCGGGCAGGAAGAAGTTTCGGGTGCAGGTGCAGCAGAAGCTGCGGAAGGGACTTCGGCGGAAGAGTCTGGAATGGAAGGGGCTTCGGCAGAGGAATCCGGAGCGGAAGGGGCTTTGGCGGATGAGTCTGTAGCGGGAGAGTCTTTGGAAGAGAAGTCAGGAACGGAAGGTTCTTCGGAAGAGTCTTTGGCAGAGGAATCCGGAGCGGAAGGGACTTTAGAAGCGGATTCTGTAGAAGAAGGTTCTTCGGCAGAGTCTTTGGAAACGGAGTCTGCAGCGGAAGGGACTTTAGAAGCAGATGCTGCAGCGGAAGGGACTTCAGAAACGGAATCTGCAGCAGAAGGGTCTTCGGCAGAGAAGTTCGGAGAGGAAGAGTCTGCGGCAGAAGAGTCTGGAGCGGGAGAGGCTTCGGCAGAAAAGTCAGGAGCGGAAGCTGTGGCGGAGTCTGCGGCAGAGTCAGGAGCAGAAGCCGTGGCGGAGTCTGCGGCGGAAGAAATGGAGAATGGGCAGGAAGAAGCAGTGGAACAGAAAGCTGTAGAAGAACATGTGGTAGAAGAAGTTGTGGCAGAGAAAGGCGCAGAAGAAGCTGCAGCCGCTGCGGAGAAACCTGTTGCGGGGGGCGTTGTGGAAGATGCGCTGCACGTGCCTGCCAGCCCTGTTCCGCAAACGGCTTCGTCCAAGGCGCAGCTGATGCAGGGAGCGGGGCTTGCACCCTTGCACAATCCCAAGCCACAGACCATAGAAAAGGTAGAAGAGGAACCGGAGAAGACGGGGCCGGAGTATGTATTCGGGCTGGATATCGGAACCCGGAATGTTGTCGGAACCGTTGGATACAAAGAAGAAGACGGAAGCTTTACGGTTATTGCACAGAGCAGCATGGAGCATGAAACCCGTGCGATGCTTGACGGCCAGATCCACAATATTGAGCGTGTGAGCTGGGTGATCGGGCAGGTGAAAAAAGAGCTGGAACGGCAGGTTGGATTCACGCTGGAAACGGTCTGTATCGCTGCCGCGGGACGTGTACTGCGGACGGTCACGACGAAGGTGGAGATGGATTTTCAGGAGGAAACCTTTGTCACCGGCGAGGATTTGAACACGCTGGATTTGATGGGCGTGGACCAGGCGCATCGGGAGCTGATGGAGGAAGGCGGCCCGTACCAGTTCTATTGTGTGGGATATACGGTTATGAAGTACTATCTCAACGGAGAACTGTTTTCCAGCCTGGAAGGGCATAAGGCACGGAAGATCGAAGAGGTGATTATCGTCACCTTCCTGCCGGAGGATGTGGTGGATGGGCTGTATACGGCTGTCGAGCGTGCGCGGCTGCGTGTTGTAAATATGACACTGGAGCCGATTGCCGCAATGAATGTCGCAATACCGCTCAATTACCGGATGCTGAATATTGCGCTGGTGGATGTGGGCGCAGGCACGAGTGATATCTGCATCACGCGGGATGGGGGCATCCTTGCGTATGGAATGATTCCTTATGCCGGGGACGAGCTGACAGAGGTGATTGTCCAGGCGCTGCTGGTGGACTTCCCTTCGGCAGAGCAGATCAAAAAAGATGCGGCGGAGTTTGATGAAGTGACTTATGAGGACATCATGGGCATTTCCCATACCTGCCCGTCCACAGAGATCTGGAAGCTGACTGATCCGGTCATGGAAAAGATCACGTCTGCCGTGGCGGAGAAGATCATTACCCTCAACGGGGACAGCACCGTTGCGGCGTGCTTCATTGTTGGCGGCGGCGGAAAGGTGCATGGTTTTGCGACCGCACTGGCGGAGAAGCTGGGTGTCATACAGGAGCGTGTGGCGCTGCGCGGTGAAGAAGTCATGAAAAAGATCCATTTCGTCCAGGAAGAGATCAAGAAAGACCCGCTTCTTGTCACACCGATTGGAATCTGCTTAAATTATTATGAAGCCAAAAACAACTTCATTATGATCCACTTCAATGGTGAGATGATGAAGCTTTATGATAACGGGCATTTGCGGATCGTGGATGCGGCGCTCCAATCCGGGATGGATACGGATGTACTCTTCCCGCAGCGGGGACCGGAGATCCATTACAAGGTCAACGGGCACAACCGGATGATTCGCGGGATTGCCGGGGAGTCTTCCCATGTCTTTATGAATGGAAATGAGGTCGGGCTTAATTCACCGCTTATTCCGAATGCCCATGTGGAGATCAAGAGTTCCACAGTGGGGGATTCGGCGCAGATCCGGATTGACCAGCTGGATGAATTCCAGGGGGAATATGTGTCCTTTATCGTCAATGGCAGCCGCGTGACCTGCCCGAAATTTGTGGAAGTCAACGGACGACTGGAACCGGGGGATTATATCATCAAAGAAGGCGATGATATCGAGACCCGCGGCTATTATACGGTGGGCCAGCTCTCCGCGTTTATGGACGTGGAAGTAGATATGGATCATGCGATCCTGGTCAACAACCGGGAAGCAGATATGGATACCCTGCTGTATGAGAACTTCGCGCTGGAATGGACCACAACGGGATTTGGCACGAAGGATGGCGGTTATGTTCCGGAAGGGATGCATGGCTACGATGAG
>CADBTO010000147.1 GCA_902797565.1 uncultured Lachnospiraceae bacterium | reverse complement strand
GTTTCGATTACAGGTGACAAGTCCCATTCGGCGCGTGCTGCATATCCGGGCGGGAAGAAAAAAGGCAAGCGGATCATCACGTTGTCCGGAGACGCCGGGGATGCCGTGTTCGCGTTATATGCGAGCGAGATCCGCAAGCTGGATCTTTTTGAAGGGGGCAGCCTCTCCGAAGAGCAGTATCAGGAAATCCTGGATGAGGTGCTCATCCCGCGTGCGAAGAAGCGGGCGATGCACCTTTTGATGGCGCAGGACCGCACCCGGCATGGGCTGGCTGAAAAACTGCGGCAGGGCGGCTATCCGCCGGAGGCTGTGGACGCGGCGCTTGCGTATGTGGAAGGTTTCGGGTATATTGATGATGCGCGGTTTGCAAACAATTATGTGTTTTATAAGCAGGGAAGCAAGAGCCGGCGGCAGATCCAGGCGAAGCTTCGGGAACTGGGCGTTTCGGATGATCTGATTGATGCAGCATTTCAGGAAAACGAGGCGGACGGGGAGGAGGGCGCAGACCTTGCCCTGATCCGGAAGCTGGCCAGAAAGCGGGGCTATGATCCGGACGATGAAGCGCGCGGACCGCTGGATCCCAAGGAAAAGATGAAATTATACCGTTACCTTGCATCGAAAGGGTTTTCATATGAGGATATCCAGTCCGTTTTATCGTAGTGTTTGATCTGGGCGCTTGATCTGGGCGCTTGATCAGCGTGTTTGATCTGGGCGTTTGATCAGCGGGTTCTCTTATCGTGTGGTGTCATGGCGTGGCGGCATAGTCTGGTGTCATAGCGCTGCGGTGTACCGTTACAATATCCGGATGGCGAAATCTGGTGGTTTTTTGTGCAGCATCGGAACGTCCCATGAAAATCCGGCATATTGCCCAATTTTTTCTTGACAGGAGCAGGATTTAGTTGTAGACTTGATATGTTGTGGGCTTTCAGTTCTACAAGGCGTAACTTTTATACGGGGAATCCACAGAGGTCGAGGCTTCGTGTACGAATACGCTGGAACATTGGCCTGCATAGACAATTTCATAGAAGGAGGTGCTCCTGTGCTGCTTTATGTGATCATCGCTGTGGTTGTGACTTTGGCTATAGCGGTTCCCGTCAGCGTCTTTGCAACCAAGAGCTATATTGAGAATATAGCCCGGCAAAAGGTTGGAAGTGCTGATGAGCAGGCCCGGCAGATTATTGACGAGGCCGTAAAGACAGCAGAGACCAAGAAACGAGAAGCCCTTTTGGAAGCGAAAGAAGAGTCGATCAAGACAAAAAATGAGATCGAAAAGGAAATCCGGGACAGGCGGGCAGAAGTTTCAAAGAGCGAACACAGGATCCAGCAGAAGGAAGAGAATCTGGACAAAAAGCTGGAAGCTGTGGAGAAAAGAGAGGTCTCTCTGGCTGCGAGGGAAGAAGTACTCGCAAAGGAAAAAGAAGCGATCGCGAATTTGAATCAACAAAGGCTCCAGGAACTCGAACGAATCTCAGGTTTGACCTCCGAACAGGCAAAAGACCAACTATTGAAAACTGTTGAAGAAGATGTGAAGACGGATGCCGCAAAGCTTGTGAAGGAAACCCTTGCCCAGGCGAGGGATGAAGCGGCAAAGAAGGCGAAGGACATCGTTGTGACTGCCATACAGAAATGTGCGGCAGACCACGTGGCGGAATCCACGATCTCCGTGGTCCAGCTTCCGAGTGATGAGATGAAGGGCAGGATTATCGGACGGGAAGGGCGCAATATCCGTACCCTCGAAACGATGACCGGCGTGGAACTCATTATTGACGACACACCGGAAGCGGTCGTGTTGTCCGCGTTCGACCCTGTGCGGCGCGAGGTGGCGCGGCTTGCCCTGGAAAAGCTGATCGTAGATGGGCGGATTCATCCGGCAAGGATCGAAGAGATGGTAGAACGGGCAAAAAAAGAGGTGGAAGGCACGATCCGGGAGGAAGGAGAGGCTGCGGCACTCGAAGTGGGTGTCCATGGCATCCATCCGGAGCTGATCAAGCTGCTGGGGCGTATGAAGTATCGGACCAGTTATGGACAGAACGCGCTCAAGCATTCCATCGAGGTGGCGCATCTCTGTGGGCTTCTGGCAGCAGAGGTGGGAGAAGACGTACGGATGGCAAAGCGTGCGGGCCTGCTCCACGATGTGGGCAAGGCAGTGGACCACGAGCAGGAAGGCTCCCATGTCCAGCTGGGCGTGGAACTGTGCCGGAAGTACAAGGAATCGGCACTGGTGGTCAACGCAGTGGCTGCGCACCACGAGGACTGCGAACCGGAGTCCATTATCGCCTGCCTCGTGCAGGCGGCAGATGCCATTAGCGCAGCGCGGCCCGGCGCAAGAAGGGAAACGTTAGATACCTATACGAATCGGATTCAACAGTTGGAAGAAATCACAAGCGACTACGAGGGAGTAGAGAAATCTTTTGCAATTCAGGCAGGTAGAGAGGTTCGCGTCATGGTAGTTCCTGAGAAAGTATCAGATGCGGAAATGGTTTTGATGGCGAGGGACATTTCCAAGCGGATCGAGCAGACGATCCAGTACCCTGGCCAGATTAAAGTGAATGTGATCCGGGAGAGCCGGGTGACGGACTATGCAAAATGATGGATCAGAGAAATCATCCCTGGAGGCTTGGGGATGATTTTTCTGCATTTTAGAGAGGTGGAAACGTGGCAGAACTTTTGAAGATCGAGGACCTGTGTGTCCGCGTGGAAGAAAAAGAAATTTTGCAGGGGCTTTCCCTAACGGTTGGGGAAGGGGAGACCCATGTCATCATGGGGCCGAATGGCGCAGGGAAATCGACGCTGGGCGCGGTGGTCATGCGTGATCCCAGGTATGTGGTAACGCGCGGAAGGGTGCTCCTGGAAGGGGAGGATATTACGGCGGAGAGTCCGGACAAGGTGGCAAAGCGGGGATTGTTCCTCTCATTCCAGAATCCGGTGGAAGTGCCGGGGATCTCTCTGTCGAATTTCATCCGTACTTCCCTCGAAAACAGGACAGGGAAGCGGATCCGGATCTGGGATTTCAAGAAGGAGCTGGAACAGGCGATGGAGATCCTGCATATGGATCCGTCTTATGCAGAGCGGGATCTGAACGTGGGCTTTTCCGGCGGTGAAAAGAAGAAGGCGGAGATCCTGCAGCTCCTGATGCTGCGTCCGAAGCTGGCGATCCTGGACGAAACGGATTCCGGGCTGGATGTGGATGCTGTTCGGATTGTATCGGAAGGCATTGAGGCGTACAAACGTTCGGTTGGCGGTGCGCTGCTGGTCATTACCCATTCCACGAAGATCCTTGAATCCCTGCAGGTCGACGCCACGCATGTGCTGGTGGACGGGCGGATCGTCCGGGACGGGGACGCGTCGCTCGTGGAGGAGATCAACGCGTCGGGCTTTGAGAAATATGCAGGCTGAGGAGCCAGGGAGTTCTTACAAGGATAATAACATGGATAGTAACATGGATAATAACATGGAGAATAACAGGAAAGAGAAAACCGTTGTGGCGGACATCGACCGCAGTATCTATGATTTCCGGTACAGCGAGGAGGATGCCTACAAGGTGGACGAGGGGCTGACGCCCCAGATCGTGCGGCAGATCTCCGAGGAAAAGGGAGATCCGGACTGGATGCGGGACTTCCGGCTGAAGTCCCTGGAAATATACAATCAGACCGAGATGGTGGACTGGGGCCCGGAAATCGACGGGCTGGACATGGACCATATTGTGACGTATGTGCGTCCGAATACGGAGCGCATGAAGACGGACTGGGCAGAGGTGCCGGAGGATATCAAGGACACGTTTGAGCGGCTGGGCATCCCGAAGGCGGAGCGTGAGTCGCTCGCGGGCGTCGGGGCGCAGTATGATTCCGAGCTGGTCTACCATAATGTGAAGGACGAGGTGGCGGCGCAGGGCGTCATCTATACGGATCTGGAGAGTGCGCTGCATTCTGAGCATGAGGCGATGATCCGGGATCATTTTATGAAACTGGTGCCGCCAACGGACCATAAGTTTGCGGCGCTCCATGGCGCAGTCTGGTCCGGGGGCTCGTTTGTCTATGTACCGCCCGGAGTATCCGTGGAGATCCCGCTCCAGTCTTATTTCCGGCTGAATGCTGCGGGAGCAGGGCAGTTCGAACATACGCTGATTATTGTGGATGAGGGCGCATACCTGCATTTCATTGAGGGCTGTTCCGCGCCGAAATATAATGTGGCAAATCTTCATGCCGGCTGTGTGGAGCTGTATGTGGGGAAGAACGCGTCGCTGCGTTATTCCACGATCGAGAACTGGTCCAAGAATATGTACAACCTGAACACGAAGCGTGCGCGTGTGGAAGAAGGCGGGAAGATGGAGTGGGTCTCCGGATCCTTTGGCTCCCATGTGTCCTATCTGTATCCGATGAGTGTGCTTGCAGGTGAGGGCGCGCGCTGTGAATTTTCCGGCGTGACCTTTGCGGGGGCAGGGCAGAATCTTGACACAGGAACAAAAGTGCTGCATGCGGCACCCAATACGTCTTCCTATGTCAATACGCGTTCCATTTCCAAGGGCGGCGGGATCTCGACTTTCCGCAGTTCCGTGGTCATCACGGAGAAAGCGAAAGGCAGCAAATCCGCAGTGTCATGCGAGTCCCTGATGGTGGACGACATTTCGCGTTCCGATACGATTCCGGCGATGGACGTGCGCACGCCGGATGCGGATGTGGGACATGAGGCGCGGATCGGGCGCATCAGCGATGATACGGTGTTCTACCTGATGAGCCGCGGGCTTTCGGAAGAAGACGCGCGGGCGCTGATCGTCAGCGGTTTTGCGGATAATGTGGGCAAGGAACTGCCGCTGGAGTATGCAGTGGAGATGAACAATCTGATCCGCCTGGAGATGAAGGGCAGTATCGGGTAAGGGAGTTCTGAAAGATGCAAAAAGAAAGAATCATAAACCGGATTCCTTCACCCACCTTCCGGTGGCTGAAGTTGAACGGGACGAAAATCAGGCTGGACATTGCTTCAGCGGGCAGTTATACGGGGCTGGAGCTACCATCCAGTATCCGGGAATCGGAGAGCATTGGATTTCCGGAAGACGGGGCGTTTGCAGATCTTCCCAGCGGACTGGGAAGGGAGTTGGGGGATATCCTGAGCGTCACGGATGCAAAGGTGCCCATCTATGAAACGGATCAGGAACTGGAGGATCCGCTGCGGCTTTCCTTCCATTATAAAGGTGTGGTATCGGAAGCATATGGCGCTTGTCTGTCCGTGGGAGCGGGCGGCAGCCTCGTTGCAGTCTGTGACTTTACGAGCGAGGAAGGCGCAGCAGGCAGCGCGGCGGCGCTGACACGGTATCGGGTGGAAGCAGGCGGCAGCCTGACCCTGGTACAGATCTGCAGGCTGTCCCAAGGGATGACCTTACTAAGCGATGTGGGAGGCGTCTGTGCGGAAGACGGGACGTTTCGCCTGATCCAGCTGGTATTTGGGGACGGAGAAGTTTTCCTTGGCGCAGCATTGCGGCTTTTGGGAAAACGGGCGCATCTGCATACGGATCTGGGATATCTTCTGTCCGGGAAGGGAAGATTGGATATCAATTATGTGGCAGAGCATCTGGGAAAGAAGACCAGCTGTGAGATCAACGCGAGCGGTGTCCTGCGGGATACGGCATCCAAGTTGTTCCGGGGGACGATTGATTTCCGGAAAGGCTGTGCCGGAGCCGTCGGGAAGGAGAACGAAGAGGTGCTGCTTCTGGATGAGGGAGTCCGGAATCAGACGATTCCGGTGATCCTTTGTGCGGAAGAGGATGTGGATGGCAGCCATGGCGCAAGCATCGGGAAGCTGCCGGAGGACCTGTTGTTCTATCTTTCTTCACGCGGCATAGATCCAGCAGCGATTTATGAGATGATGGCAAAGGCCAGGATCCGGGCGATTACAAACCGGATTCCGGACCAGAAGGCGCGGCAGGATCTGGAAAGCTGGTTGGGATCCGGGCTGGATCCGGATGAAGGGGATGCCCGGATGGTGCAGGTATAGCGGCTGGTCAGCAGCGCGATAGATAGGGAGAAGAAACGATGACGGAACAGGATCGTATGATCAGGGCGGAGTTTCCGATTTTGAAAGATCGGGACATCATTTATCTGGACAATGCGGCGACTTCGCAGAAACCGCCCTGCGTGGTGGAAGCGGAGGCGCGTTATTATACGATGAATAACGCGAACCCGATGCGCGGGTTGTATGAACTTTCCCTGGATGCCACGAATGCGTATGAGGATGCACGCCGTGTCACGGCGGAATTTATCGGGGCAAAGGAAATGGAAGAGGTCATTTTCACGCGCAACGCCAGTGAGAGCCTGAATCTTGTGGCGTATGCTTATGGCAGGAGCGTCTTGTCCGAAGGGGACGAGGTGATCTGCTCCGTGATGGAGCACCACAGTAATATTCTGCCATGGCAGATGTGCGCCAAGGAGAAGGGGGCGCATGTTACTTATATGGAATGCGATCCGGACGGGAAACTGCGTCCGGAGGTGCTGGCGCGGATGATTTCAGAAAAGACGAAGATCGTGGCGCTCACGCAGGTTTCGAATGTATTTGGCTGCAAGAACGATATCCGGGAATTTGCAAGGATTGCGCATGAGGCCGGTGCGGTGTTTGTCTGTGACGGTGCACAGTCCGTTCCTCATATTCCGGTGGACGTGCAGGAGCTGGATGTGGATTTCCTGGCGTTTTCCGGGCACAAGATGTTTGCGCCCATGGGCATCGGGGTCTTGTACGGGAAGCGGGCGCTTCTGGAAGACATGCCACCCTTCCTCTATGGCGGGGAGATGATCGAATATGTGACGCTGGATGGCGCGACTTATGCAGAGGTTCCGCACAAGTTTGAGGCAGGGACTGTGAATGTGGGCGGTGCCGTGGGACTGGCAGAGGCGATCCGGTTTATGCAGCGTTTTGGCTGGAAGAGGATCTGCGGGCGGGAGGACGAGCTGACTGCCTATGCTATGGAAGGGATGCGCAGGATCCCGCATATCCGGATTATCGGGGATGTGGATCCGGGAAACCACCACGGCATCCTGACGTTCGTGGTAGACGGCGTGCATCCGCACGATGTGGCGACGATTTTTTCTGCACATGGAATCGCAGTCCGCGCCGGACACCACTGTGCGCAGCCGCTGCACAAGTTCCTGGGCTCCCTTTCCACAACGCGTGCTTCACTGGCATTCTATAATACAAAGGATGACATCGACGCGTTCTTGGATGTCTTGGGCCAGATCCGGGGGCAGATGGGGTATTAGTACTGCGTGGCAGGAGGAGAAACATGGCACATAATACGTTTTATAATGAGATTTTGACGGAACACAACAAGAACCCCTACCATAAACAGAAGATTGAAGGGGCGAACTTCTCCCTGGAGGGGGTGAACCCGTCCTGCGGGGATGATATCGTGCTGGAACTGCGTGTGGAGGACGGCGTGATTGTGGACGGGGGCTATACCGGGGAT
>CADBTO010000146.1 GCA_902797565.1 uncultured Lachnospiraceae bacterium | reverse complement strand
GCTCCACAATGCTGAAACACATGAGATGCGTGACTGACTATGAGGATTACTATTTCACGGTAACAATCCCCGACAATCAGTCGAATGTGAGAAATGTGACTATTGAGGATAAGAACGGGCGATTATATGTGTTTTCCCAATCTGGTAGTATGTAGTTTCAGGGTACACTCACCCGTCTTGAAAGTGGAACGAAATGTGGAGAAATGGTAACAATGAAAGCAATTTTGACAAGTTCACTCGGTGGGCAGATAAAGATAGACGGTAAGAGAAGAGAAGTTTGAGTAAGAACGGAGTTGAAAGCAAGGGTATGATCATATTGATAACAGGCGCGTCTCACGCCGGAAAGACAGTTCTGGCACAGAAGATGCTGGAAAAATATAAGTATCCGTATCTTTCCATCGACCATCTAAAAATGGGGCTGATACGAAGCGGTAATACGGATCTGACACCAGAGGATGATGAGGATCTTGTCAGATATCTCTGGCCAATTGTCCGCGAGATAATGAAGACAGCGATTGAAAACAAGCAGCATCTGATTGTTGAGGGATGCTATGTTCCGTTCGACTGGCGAAAGGATTTCGATGCTTCTTACTTGAAAAATATCCGGTTTATTTGTCTGGCAATGGCCGGCACATACATAAAAAATCATTTTCCCGATATCATCGGACATGCATCGGACATCGAATCCAGGATAGCCGATGAAGACTGTACGCCTGAAAGCCTTCAGGCAGATAACCAGCGTTTTATGGACGGATTTCAATGTGCTGGTGAAGAAGTCTTGGTAATTGAAGATGATTATGAGAAATCGATGGAGCTGTTGTGCAGAAAGAGTTCGAATCCGATTTCGGACAGGGTATCTTAAGCAGGCTTGGCATATCGGAGGAATATGAGGGCATCGGTCATTGCGCTTTAGGGTATTCCGCTGAACCTGCAAAGGAACCCGCACCAAGGAAGGATGATTACGTCTATTACAATGGAGACGCTATACGATAAGGATATCCGCGAACCCCTCTTTGACTTTCTTGAGGAGAAATACGGGAAGGTAAGGATACTCGAAGAGAAGCGGACGGGCAGTGCCAGGGCAGATGTAGTGATGATCACGCCAACGCTGCTGTATGGGATTGAGATAAAATCCGATGCAGATACATATGCCAGGCTGTCAAAACAGGTAAAAAATTATGACTGGTACTATGATCGGAATATCATTGTTGCGGGCTCAACGCATGCCGCGCATATCAGGGAACACGTTTCGGATTGGTGGGGTATTATTACAGTAGAACTGACCGAGGCGGGCGAGGTCGATTTCTATGTGCTGAGAAAAGAAGACCGGAATCCAAAGGTGAAGGATAAACGCAAGATCAGTATCCTGTGGCGGCCGGAACTGAATCGGCTCCTGGAGCTAAATGGCCTGCCAAAGTACAGGCAGAAAAGCAAGCAGTTTGTCCAGGAGAAGCTGATAGAGAAGGTCCCGGCTGAACTTCTCTGGCCACAGGCATATGATGAACTATTCGAGCGTGACTACAATACGATTGAGCAGGAGATTCAAGCATACAGGAGAGGGAGATGAACTACGAAGAGGCAGCAAGAGGCAGTCATAGAAACGGCATGAACTGCGCTATGTCCGTATATACGGCTCTTGGCGGAGATAAGAAGGATGCACCCAGGCCACGGTCAGAGGGCGGCAAGTGCGGAGCTGTTCTGGCAGCAGAGCAGGTAATCATGGAGAGAGGACTTGGTGACCCGGCAGACTTCGACCGGGAATTCCTGGCTTTGTATGGATCACTGAAGTGCGCCGACCTGCGGGGTTTCGCTGCCGGGAAATGTAATGATTACGTAGGTACGGCTGCGAGAATGGCCGGTAACAGAATATGATGATTGATATCGGAATACACAATGCCAGCCTTTCGGGGCTGGTTTTTTGTCCATTCCTGTGGTAAAATAGATTGAAAAAGACGATTCGGATTATCGGAAAAATAGACGGATTCCATTTCCACAGTTGCATAAAGGATGAAAAAGATGAAGTGGACCTTACGCATCATCGTAATGGTGCTTACCATTCTCTGGATGGGACTGATCTTCAGGATGTCCGGTTTCCCGGCTGCGCAGTCTTCCATACAAAGTGACCGTGTGGTACGGATGCTGGAGCACTGGGATCCGGCATGGTATGAATCACTAACAGAAGCAGCGCAAAGCCGCTTTGCAGACAAGGCTTCCTTTTTCGTACGAAAATCAGCGCATTTCCTGGAGTATACAATATTGGGGGCTTTACTGGCCCTAAACCTGTATCTGTGGGAAGCAGACAAACTGGTTTTCCCTGCCTGGCTGCTGGGAACCCTGTACGCCTGTTCGGATGAATTCCACCAGACCTTTGTTGCAGGACGAAGCGGAGAGATACGGGATGTCTGTATTGACAGCAGCGGCGTGCTGCTGGGCTGCGCACTGGCTGCCCTGCTTGTACGGGCTGTCCGCAAAAAAACGCGCCGCAGCGCAAAACAACGCGGACAAACCCACAAAGAGCCACGCCGCAGTGCGAAACAACGCGGACAAACAGTACATCCCGGAATTGCAGCACAAAAACAAGCGAAGAACCAAGGAGGAAAACGATGAAAAATATGCTGAGAAATCGAATAGAAAAACAGATACCCGGACGCAAACGCATCCAAAAAGCCATCCTGGCCGTCCTGGCATTATTCGTCCTGCTGGCAGGCGTCCTGGCAAACGAGGTGCCTGTGGAAGCAAAAACATACCAGAGCGGATCGGTCTATACCCTGAAGGGGACCGTGAAGAAGCGCAGCTTCACGCATGCGGGGAACGGGCAGAAGGTGGTCGTCTATACCCTGAAGCTGGACCAGAAAATCACCGTGGACGACTCGTACTGGGGGACACAGGAAACGGACGAAGTAGATCTGAACTGCACAAACAGCACACTGGAGAAGAAAGTAAAGAAATACAAAGGCAAGAAGGTCCAGGTCAAGGGAGAAGTATTTTGCGAGCTGAATGCCTGGCATCCGAATCCAGCCACCATCACCGTTCAGTCCATCAAGAAGCAGACAGCGCAAACCAAAGAAGCATTTTATTATGGCTACAGGGTGGTTTCCGAAGAAGCGGCAGCTCTGAATATTACAAAGATTTCAAAGCAGAATGGCAAGCTTTTCCTGAAAGGGAAGTTTGCAAAAGCGAAAACGTTCCAGGCGTATCTGGACGGGGATTATACGAAGCTGCAGGACAAGTCATTCTCCGTCGCAGCGGATTGCAAATACTACATTTCTGGCGGCAAGGGTGATGCCAAAAAACTGTCACAGAGCGCGTTCCTGAAGGAAGCAAATAAAGACTGGCAGTATGGCGTCACGCTGACATTCCAGACAAACGCAAGCGGCAAAATTTATTATATGAACCTGGACACTTCTATGTGAAATAGTAAAATGTAAAACAGTAAAACAGAAAATAACCAATGAATGAAGCACTGAAGAAGAATGAATTATTCCAGACATCCCATATCATGATCCTGGTCTGCTATACGATTTTTTCCGTGACGCTGATCGTGGAGGCATCCCTGCTGGGCTGGGAGAGCTGGGCACTGATGCTGGTTTTTGCCGGGATCGTAACGGCATGGCTGATCCATACCAGGCAGGTCCTCAGCGAATATTCCAGGCTCTGGATTTATTCGGGCCTGATGATGGCTACCTTTTTCTACTACGGAATCCATCCAAGTTCGCTCTATGACCTGTGCCCTGTGATGACAGCGATCATCATGCTTTATACCATGACGGGTGTTTCCAAGCTGATCCTGCTATGCCAATGCACGTTTTTCATCACCTTCACGTTTGACCTCGCAGCGCTCATACGTTCCGGAGCCGTCTGGGACAAGCTCCGGGTGACACAGATATTTTTGCATGTGGCCCTGATCCTTACAACAGGCTGGATCGCCAGGGTCATTATTGACCGCTGGGGACGAGTGCTTGGAAAGGCGGGACGGCTGATCGAAGAACTGACGGCCAGCACGGCAAGGCAGAATGATTTCCTTGCCAACGTGTCCCATGAACTGCGGACACCTGTCAACGCCGTCCTGGGCTTCACAGGAGCCTGCCTGGAAAAAGAAGGGAATGCCGCCATCAAACAGGATATGGAACGCGTACTGGAAGCCGGCGCACGGATCGGAGACCAGATCAGCGATATTCTGGATTATTCGGAAATTGACCGGCGTTCCCTGTCGAATTCCCTGGAGGATTATATGCCATCTTCCGTCGTCAACGACGTGATGGCGCTGATTTCCCCGATGGTTGCGCCCGGAATCGAGCTTGTGGTGGATGTGGATCCGCATGTTCCGGCTGTTCTGCACAGCGATGCGGCAAAACTGCGGAAAATCCTTCTCCATCTTATGGAAAATGCCCTCAAATATACCCGGACGGGCGGCGTGTATGTCCGCATCGATACGATGGACGAGGAATACGGCGCGAACCTGCGCATCAAAGTGGAAGATACAGGGATTGGCATGGCGGAAGGCGAACCGGACAAAGCGATACTGGGCGTCTACCAAGGCGATTCCTCCAGAACCCGGTCCAGCGGGGGACTGGGGCTGGGGCTTGCAATCGTCTCCGGCTTTGTCAAGTCCCTCGGAGGGTTTCTGACGATCAGAAGCAGGCTGGGCACAGGCACCAGGATACGGGTCTGCATCCCGCAGAAAGTTGTAGACCATGCAGGCTGCATGTCCATTACGGATGCAGAAAACCGCTGCCTTGGCGCCTACATCAATCTGGGCAAATTTTCCCATCCGGATGTCCGGGAATACTACGGAAGATTGATGAAAACGATCACAGATGGGTTGGATGTCCGGATCCACAGAGTTGAATCCCTTTCCGACCTGAAAAAACTATGCAGCAGCATCACGCTGACCCATCTTCTCGTTGGAAAAGAAGAATATCAGGAAGATCCTGCATTTATGCGCGCACTTTCCAAACATACACTGGTTGTCGTTGCAGCAGACCAGACCTTTGTGCCGGAAGGCCGCGGCATCCTGCTCATGCCAAAGCCGGTGACAGGCTTCATGGTTGCGAAAATGCTGAATATGCAGCCTGGGGCAGTAGAAGAGAAGACATACCGCATCCGTTTCCCGCAGATCCGTGCGCTCGTTGTCGATGACGAACCAATGAACCTCTCGGTTGCATCCAGGATTCTGGAACGCTATGGCATGATTATCGAAACCGCTTCCTCCGGATATGATGCGGTGGAAGCATGTGAAAATAACACCTATGACATCGTGTTCATGGATCATATGATGCCGGGCATGGATGGCGTCGAGGCAGCCGAACGGATTCGGGAATATACGAAGCGGACCAGGAGCCATATTTCCATCGTTGCGCTGACAGCCAACGCGGTCAGCACGGCAAAAGAGATGTTCCTGTCCAAAGGATTTGACGGATTCATCGCAAAACCCATCGAGATCAATGAACTGGAACGGGTGCTCCGGCGTGTCATCTCTGAGGACAAGACGGAATATCTGGCAGAGGATTCTGATGCGCCGGAAGCAGCAGGCGCAGCAGCAGCGCCGGAAAATACACCGGAAGCAGCAGGCGCAGCGGCAGCGCCAAAGACAGCAGACCATACAAATATTCTGGAATCTGCCGGCATTGACCAGAAACAGGGACTTGCCAGCGTCCAGGGGGATCTGGAGTTCTATCATTCACTCCTGGTCCAGTTTGCGGCAGAAGAACCGGAAAAAGCAGGGCGGCTGCAGGATGCACTGGAGACCGGCGACGACAAAACCTATGAAATCTTTGTCCATGCGCTGAAAAGCACTGCAAAACTGATCGGCGCCGCCTCGCTCAGCGAGCGGGCGAAAGCGCTGGAAGACGCCGCCAGCGCCCACAGCATCCCCAAAGATGCACATGAACAGCTGCTTGTGATGTACCGGCGCGTGGCAGATGCAATCCGCGCCGAGCTGTGCCCCCAGCCAGATACCACGGATACAGGCCAACCGGAAGTCCTGGAATTTGACGCAGAACCAGATGTCCTGGAGTTTGACGCTGCACCGGAAGTCCTGGAATTTAACGCAGATCCGGAGGAAATGGAATTTGAAGCATATCAGGAAAATCATCCAGACGATTAAGGATCCTGAAATGGATTTTGACGAGCGGGTATTCATACTCTTTACCATAATGACAGAGCTGGCCGTGCTCCTGGTCTTTCTGGGAGACCTGTTCGTAAAAGAACATATGTTCGAGTGCATTGTGCTCGGCAGCACACTGGTCCTCAACCCGCTGCTGGTTTATGTATGCCTGAAAACACGCCGGCTGGATGTGGGTTCCGTGATCATTTCCCTGATGGTGGTTTTTGGAATCCTGCCTGTGGTCTTCTTTTTCGGAGGGGGGCCGGATGGCGGGGCCGTGCTCTGGTTTGCCTATAGCGCCATTTATATCGGGATGCTCCTGAAAGGCAGGATACGCTCCTGCATGCTCTGTCTGCTGTTTTTTACAGCCATCTTGGATTATGTCCTTGCATGGCTGCATCCGGAGCTGGTCCGGCCGCATACGAAGGCAGTCTATTATTTCGACTCTGCCGCCAGCGTCCTTGTGGTCAGTTTTTTTGCCTATTCCATGATCATGTTTTTGAACCAGCTCTATATTGCGGAAAATGCCCGGGCCAAAATGGAATATGAGCGCGCAGAGCAGCTGAACCGGGCGCAGAATGCGTTTTTCTCAAATATGAGCCATGAGATTCGCACCCCGATCAATACCATCCTGGGATTGAACGAAATGATCCTCCGGGAAGCTGTAGCCGATGAGGTGGTGGAGGATGCCACCAATATCCAGTCCGCCGGAAAGCTGCTGCTGGCTTTAATCAATGATATCCTGGACCGTTCCAAACTTGATTCCGGCCAGATGCGGCTGGTAAATGAAGCCTACGGCACAAAGGAGATGCTGCTGGAAACCATCTCCATGCTTGCCCCACGCGCAAAAGAAAAGGGTCTGGAGTTTGAAGCGGATATCCAGCAGGATCTTCCGGCCAGGCTCATTGGCGATGAGGTGCGGATCAAGCAGATCCTGATCAATGTGCTGAATAACGCGATCAAATACACGAAAGACGGAAAGGTGTCCCTTGCGGCTTCCGTGTCTGAACGCAGTGGTGATACCGTCCGCATCCTGTTTTCCGTCCGTGACACAGGCATCGGGATCAAAAAAGAAAACCTTCCGTATCTGTTCCGGGCGTTCCGGCGGGTTGATGGCAGTGAAACACACCATATCGAAGGAACCGGGCTCGGCCTTTCGATTGTAAAAGAACTCCTGTCCATTATGGGTGGAAAGATCACCGTGGACAGCGTCTATACCAAAGGATCAACCTTCGTTATTGAGATCCCGCAGCGCGTTTCGGATAGAACACCGATCGGGGATATCCGGGAAGCCTTCACAGGGAAAGCCGGTCTGAAAACACGCGGACAGCCAGGATTCCAGGCACCCGATGCCAAAATCCTCGCAGTGGACGACAACGAAATGAATCTGATGGTGGCGAAGAAACTCCTGCGGGATACCGGAATCCAGGTCGAAACGGCTGGCAGCGGCACCGAAGCACTGCAAAAGACGCTGGCGGCCGAATACCATATCATCCTGATGGACCATCTGATGCCGGATATGGACGGGATTGAATGTGCGAAAGAGATCCGGATGCAGAAGGGCGGCAGGTGCCGGGAGTCAAAAATCATCGCACTCACCGCAAACGCAGGAAGTGAAAACCGAAAGCTCTTTGCACATGCCGGGTTTGACGGATACCTGACAAAACCTGTCAGCGGGAAAGACCTGGAGGCTGAGATCCAGCGGCTTCTTCCGGAAGATGTGGTCACGTCCACCGGAGAGGCGGCGGATATTGCGGAGCACGCCGTGCAGTGGATGAGCACAACACACAAGAAGCGGGCCGTTGCCATCACAACGGAAAGCGTGGCAGACCTGCCGGAAGAACTGATCGAGGCATATGACATCGCCATCCTTCCGCACAGGGTACAGACGCGGGAAGGGAAGTTCCTGGACGGGCTGGAGGTTGATGCAAAGGGGCTGCTGGCCTATATGGAAGAAACCGGCAGCATGGTAAAATCACAGCCTCCGGATGTCCGGGAACATGAGGACTTCTTTGCCCGGGCACTCACCCTGGCAGACACCGTGCTCCATATCACAACCTCCGGCTTTATCAAAAACTCCGGATACCCTGCGGCAGTTGAAGCGGCAGCATCGTTTGACCATGTGTTCATCTATGATTCCCACCATCTGTCCTGCGGACAGGGGATCCTTGCGATTCAGGCAGCAAACCTGGCAAAGGAAGGCCACGAGGCCAGGGAGATTATGCAGATGCTGGAACAGGCTTCTGCGAAGATCCATACCAGTTTTATTGTTGACGGGCTCTACCACCTCGGAAAAGCCGGACAGGTTTCCCGCAGGCTTTCCCATATACTGGATCCTTTGATGATCCGTCCGGTGCTTGCAATGAAAGGCGGGCGTATGAAACTTTCCGCTGTCTATATGGGTTCAAAGGAAGTCGCATGGGACTCGTATCTTCACTCGAAAGCCAGAAAAATCGGCTATGCGGATCCGGGGCTGCTCTTTATCCCCTATGCAGGGCTCTCCCATGCGCAGCTGGAACAGATTCGGAAAAAGCTGGAAGCGGCCACCGGTTTCACGCAGATTCACTTCGTGCAGGCATCGCCGGCCATTTCCGCAAACTGCGGGCCGGGAACATTCGGACTGATCTACACGGACCGGTAAGCCGGCCGGATGCGGTTTTGCATCGTTCCTATTTAATTCGAAAATGCCAAAAACCCGATCTTCCGT